>JBEKIK010000258.1:0-4292 GCA_050011795.1 Thermoguttaceae bacterium
ACGCTGGGCAAAAAGGAAGAGCATCTGCTGGCCCTGCAAACCGAGATGTCGCAGGCCGCATCGCAGATTTTCCGCCAACTGACCGACGCCGATCTGAAATTCGGCCCGATCCGCAACGACAAGGGACAATTAATCGAGCTAAGTCACGCCACGTTCAGCACGCTTCTGCACTCGCCCAGGCGGAGCGTGCGCAAAGCGGCGTTTCATCAGTATTATCGCGTGTTTGCCGAACATCAACACGCTTTGGCTGCCTCGCTGGCGGCCTCGGTCCAGCGCGATATCTACTACGCCAGGGCGCGGAACTATCCAAGCGCATTGGAAGGGGCCTTGTTTCCCGACCGTATGCCCGTACAGGTCTACGACAACCTCACCGACTCGGTCCATCTCCATCTGCCGGCGGTGTATCGTTACTACGACCTGCGGCGGCGGAAAATGCGGCTTAGCGATATCCATCATTACGACACATACGTGCCGATACTGGCCGATCTGCAAACCCGGCGAAACTGGAATCAAGCGGTCGAAGTTGTCATTGCCGCATTGGAACCCTTGGGCGGCGACTACTGCGGCGCCTTGGAAAAGGGACTCGCGGGCCGGTGGTGCGACCGGTACGAAAATCGCGGCAAGCAAAGCGGCGCATTCAGCAGCGGTTCCTACGACGGCGATCCTTACATTCTCATGAATTATCAGCCCGACGTGCTGGACCACGTTTTCACGCTGGCCCACGAGGCCGGGCACTCGATGCACAGCTATCTTTCGGCCAAATATCAACCCTACATTTACTACAACTATGTGATCTTCGTGGCCGAGGTGGCCAGCACCTTTAACGAGCAATTGCTCAGCCGGTATTTGCTCGATCGCGCCCGCAACGATCAGGAAAGGGCGTTTTTAGTCAACCGCCAGATCGACGCCATGCGCGGCACTATAATCCGGCAGACGATGTTCGCCGAATTCGAGAAAATCGCCCACAATTCGGTCGAATCGGGCGAGCCGCTGACGCTCGATAAACTCCAGGAAATTTACCGTCAATTGCTCGAGCTTTACTTTGGCCCAGACTTTACACTCGACGCTGAATTAAGCCTAGAATGTCTGCGGATTCCGCACTTCTATCGGGCGTTTTACGTCTTCAAATACGCCACCGGCATGTCCGCCGCCATAGCCCTGGCCGACCGCGTTTTAAACGGCGGAAAAAAAGAACTCGACGCCTACTTAAACTTCTTAAAATCCGGCCGCTTAAAAGATCCACTCGATCTGCTCCGCGACGCCGGCGTGGATATGGAACAACCCGCCGCCGTCGATACCGCGCTAACCCAATTCGGCAAACTAGTTGAAGAACTGGATGCTTTATTATAAATCTCAAAAATAAACTAATGCGCCTTTTACGGAATGCTTTTTCCCGCAGCTTCGGCATAAAGCACATCGGGGCAAAAATCCACTCCGTTAGGCCAAAAGATGGTTTTGGCTTCCGGATCGACTTTCACCTTGCGGAAATAATTCTCATCTTGCAAGGGTGTAAACACGCTGCCGTGGCCGACGATCCATTTACTTAAATCCACGGATGCACAAAGTCCATCGGAAAAGGTTAATTCCACCGTATAATTCTTAAGCGGTTTTGCGGCTACAATTCTGGGAAACATTTTTTTCTCCGGTAGATTTTATTCTTTCATAATTATAAATAGATTACATGCCTTTTCATCCTTCCACCATCCGCCTTCATCCTTTATCCTTTATCCTTTTCTCACATCGGTTTGACTGTACTGATCCACAAAAACGCCGTGCCGGCTTCGTCCCTGCGGACCTCGAATTGCAGGCCGGCGGGAAAGAGCATTTTTCCCAGGGCCATGCTGTAATTCGTGCGTGCGCGGGGGAATGAGACCTTGGCCTTGGCCGGATCGATTTTATATTTGGCCAGGGCCACGCGATCGTACAGGACCGGCGTTTTCAGGCGTTTGCCCACCGCCTCCAAAACCGTGGCAGCAGGAACGTTTTGCACGTTCACGGGGAGAAATTCAAACAGCCCGGGCAGAACTTCCGAAACCGGGCTTTCCGGCGCCCGGCCCACTGGCCAAAATTCCTTGATATCAACTTGGGCTTTGAGCACGGCGTATTTTATTTGATTGCCCGCTGCTTGCGGCACTAAACAAAAATCGACCTGCCGCAACAGGCAGGCAATCGCCGTGCCGCAACTCAGGCCGCTTAGTTCATCTTCCAATTTATCGTCGCCCAAGGAGTCTTTAAAATCGTTTGCAAATTTAACGGCAAATGAAATTTTTCGAGCGATCTTTTCCACCGCCTCGCGGCGCGAAAGTCCCAGGGTGCTAAAACCGACCGGCGCGGCCAGATCCTTATTGACCTGCTCGAATTGCACGGCCGTCAGGCCGAAGGCAACGAGTTTCGGCCGTTTGTCGGGCGGGCCGTTTTGGGCCAGATCGTCCAGCCATTGGGCAAGCCGCTTCATTTCGCCGCGTTTGAACCGTGCGCCGGGCAGCAGCAGTTCATCGCCCGAAACCACCCGGCCGGTCACAATATACAGCGGACGGTCGGCCGTGCCCTGGATTTCGATGCCCACCTTGTCGGTTTCCGTACCAGTACGGAGGCGGACGTTTTTGATACCAGCGCCGTCCAGGGTTTGCCCCCAGTCCTGAAAGCTGAGGGCCGTGCCTCGGGCGTCGCCCACCAACTCCAACCGCACCTGCCCGGCCGCCTCGGTTCTTGCCGAACCCGCGGACAATGAAAAAATCATAAGCGCCGTCAGAATCAGAAAACGGTGAATGTGCATTTGTGCATTAAAAATTAATGGTTGGCAGAGCCGGGCCGTGTCGGCTCGGACACTTCGCGGTTAAACCGGACCGATACGGTCCGGCTCTGAAAATCAATGCTTTGATCAGTGAATCTAGGGAAATTATAGCATAGTTTATGTTGCGAAACCTCAAGCGGTTTTATTCGGCAATCGACATTCTTGCTTTGTGATATTCCCCGGTTCCCGGCCATTCACCCCTAGCCCATCATGAACATATTTGTCAAAATAACGATCAGCAGTTGACCGCATATATGCAAAGGAGTTTGTCATGGCACGACCAGTAACGATGTTCACGGGCCAGTGGGCCGATTTGCCCTTGGCCGATTTGGCCCGCAAGTGCAAGGGGTTTGGTTACGACGGCCTGGAATTGGCCTGCTGGGGCGATCATTTCGAGGTGCAAAAGGCCCTGGACGACGACGGTTATTGTGCCAAAAAACGGGAACTATTGGAAAAGAACAACATGCAGGTGTTCGCCATCAGCGCCCATCTGGCCGGCCAGGCCGTGCTGGACAACATCGACGAGAGGCACAAGGCCATCCTGCCCGATTACGTCTGGGGCGACGGCGATCCGGCGGGCGTAAACGCCCGAGCGGCCGAGGAATTGAAAAACACCGCCCGGGCCGCGCAAAAACTGGGCGTGGAAGTGGTCAACGGTTTCACGGGTTCGAGTATCTGGCATTTGCTTTATTCTTTTCCGCCGGTGCCGCCGCAGATGATCGACGCCGGTTTCAAGCTTTTCGCCGACCGTTTCAATCCGATTTTGGACACCTTCGGCGAGTGCGGCGTGAAATTCGCCCTGGAAGTCCATCCCACGGAAATCGCCTTCGATCTGTATTCGGCCCAGCGGGCGTTGGAAGCGATCGACCACCGTGAGGAATTCGGTTTCAATTTCGATCCCAGCCATTTGCAGTGGCAAGGCGTGGATCCGGTGGAATTCATCCGCGCGTTTCCCGAGCGGATTTATCACGTACACATGAAAGACGTGATTGTGACACTCAACGGGCAGAGCGGAATACTTTCCAGCCATTTGAACTTCGGCGATCCGAAGCGCGGCTGGGATTTCCGGTCGCTGGGCCGGGGCGGGGTGAATTTCGAGGAAATCATCCGCGCATTAAACCACGTCGGCTATACCGGCCCGCTCTCGGTGGAATGGGAAGACAGCGGCATGGACCGCGATCAGGGCGCGAAAGAGGCCTGCGATTTCGTGAAAAAAATCGATTTCGAGCCAAGCCGCGTCGCCTTCGACTCCGCGTTCGACAAGCAATAGTGGGTAAGGTTCAGTGGTTTTGTATGGGTGCGTGAAACGCACCAGAGCTTGTGGTGGGCGGTGCGTTTCACGCACCCTACAAAATTTCACAACTTATCAGGGTTCAGAATTTATGGTTTGGGATTTGGTCTTATAACGGAATTCTGAATTCTGAACCCTGTCCCCCCTTTGAAAACCTCCGTATTCCGGGCGTTTTTCCATTTTTGCGGATTGCATGGTACAATTATA
>JBEKIK010000259.1:0-4291 GCA_050011795.1 Thermoguttaceae bacterium
TCTAATATAAGGAAGCATACCATCATGCTTACGTATCAACAATATTAGTTGTGGTCAGGTACTAGGGGGACGAACTTGCCCTATATCAAGAACTTCAGTGTGCCGAAGTATACTCGACGACCCTTGGCTTTACAAGTGGCACCGAGCGTTTGTCACCGGGATAATCTGGAAAGTAGCGAATTGACGGAACACCCTATAAGCAAAAAAGGGACATTGTTGATTTTTTACGCTGTCTGCCGTAAGTCGTCAAAGTGGATTTGGTACAAGCGGCGGTAAAGACCCGATTTGGCAAGCAACTCTTCGTGCTTGCCAATGTCCACTATCCGCCCGTCCTCGATGACCACAATCCTGTCGGCTAGGGCCAGAATTGCCAACCGATGGGTAATAATAATGACGGTGCGGTTAAGGATGAACTTTTCCAGCACCTTTTGAATGGCCTGCTCGCTTTCCAGATCAACCTGGCTGGTGGCCTCGTCCAGGACCAGAATCGAAGGATCGCGTAGGATCGCCCGGGCAAGGGCGATCCGCTGCCTTTGCCCGCCGGAAAGTTTATTACCCAACGTACCGGCCATTGTGTCGTAGCCCTGGGGAAGCTCATTTTCGATGAACCGATGGGCATGGGCTTGTTTGGCGGCCTCGATCACCTGCCCGCGCGTGGCATCCGGCGAACCGTAACGGATATTGTTGAAGATGGTATCGTCGAAAAGCGCGGTTTCCTGGGTAACAAGTCCGATCTGAGAGCGCAGATCGCGCAGGCGCATGTCGGTCAGACGCACACCGTCCAGACGGATTTCGCCGGAGCTGGGATCGGCAAAGCGGGGAATCAGGTGTGCAAGCGTGCTCTTGCCCGAACCATTGGGACCCACGATGGCGATCGTCTCGCCGAATCCGATCCGCAGATTTACGTCCTGCAACACGTTTTTACCGGGTTTGTAGGCAAAACTTACGCCTGCGAATTCCAGCTCGCGATGGTGGCGGCCCACGGTTATGGGATGCTGCGGATCGCGGATAGTAGGTTCGCGTTCCAGGCGGTCGAAGATTCGATCGCAGGCCGCGCCGGCGGCTTGCAGGCGGTTGAAGACGTCGGAAAGTTTTCTAAGCGGATCGGCCACGCCCGCCAACAGGCTGTAAAACAGCAGCAAGTCGCCGTAGTCCAAGGGCCGATCGCACATGCGGATGCCCAAAAAATGCGTTTCCTGGGAAAGAACCAACCATGCCCCAGCCAACATCACAAGGCAAAAGGCGATGATTCCCAGCACTTCGGTAATGGGATGCACAAGGGCGTCGTACCCGGCGATTTTCATGGACTTCTTGAAATAATTCTCGCTGTTTTTATGGTAACGGCGGCGCTCCTGGCGCTCGTTGGTGAAGGCCTTTACGATTTTAATGTTGCGGAAGGTTTCCTCGAGCGTGGTATAGATGACGGCCATTTCCTCCATGGCCCGGCGATTCGCCCGCTTCAACGATTTGGCCAGCCAGCGCACGGCATAACCCGCCACAGGCATAATCAACATTGAAACAAGCAAAAGCTTCCAGGAGATCCAAGCCGCCCAAATCAAACACACGGCCATTTTCAACGGTTCCACTATCGACCTGCCGAAAAGCGTTTCCACACCCGAAGACACCTGATTCATGTCGTTGGTAAAACGGCTGAGCAAATCGGAGGTGCCTTCGTCGTTGAACGTGGCCAAATCCAAGCGCAATGTTCGGCGATAAAAAAGTTTACGCAAGTCGAAAGTGGCGAATTGGGCCATCCGGGCGACGAGTATGCTGTTGGCGATCAGAAAAACATCTTTTATAAACGTGCCCGCCAGAAACAGTCCGATAACCAGGGCCATGAATTTGAAAGGATTCTCGGGCAGATAGTCGTCGATGTAGGGCTTGATCTGGATGTAATAAGACGCGGCTTTTTCTTCCGCCTGCAAACGGTCTTTGGCCTTATCGATGCGATTATTCAATTCCCCTTGCTTTTCAGGCGATGTCAGGGGCAATTGCTTTTCCAGGCTTTCGATTTCAGCGGCCTTTTCCGCGGCAGTTTTTTGTGAATTGGCGATTTTCCGAGCAATCCAGTGTTGGGGCGATTCGCCTTGAAAAACCACCTCCACGATCGGATAAACCGTACCGATATTTCCTCCCCAAAAGACCGCCGCAATCAACGCACAAACGATCGAGCTAAAAAAGGTCCAGCGATACCTGATCGCCATGCGTACGACTTTGATGAAATTCATGATGCGTAGTCCATCCGTGGCAACTTGAAGGTTACTGCCAATATATGGCGTCCATTTAACCCGGCCGCTTGCGACCGGCGGCTCTAATCAGTGCATCAAAGGGCACTTTTTAGCAAATACAGGCGATTTGTCCAAGGGCGAATAAGAAACACAAGGAAAAGCAGCTTGCCCAAACCTCCCATCCGCCCCATGTCCGCCCACCACTCACCGTCCATAATCAACGCTCTGCTCCCCTTCGGGTCGCGGCTAAACGAGGTCGTGGCTAAACGAGTGATATCCCCCTGCCCACCGCCCACTGCCCACTGTCCACTGTCTACTATCCACTGCCCACTGTTCTAGTGCAGCGTCACAGCATGATTTTGGGATTGCTAATATGGAAACGCCTGCAATTATGCGACGCATTTTGAAACAATAATCCCAATTTTATGGGTTGACAATGCACTAGTGCAGTTTTTGCACCCGCGACATGATTTCCGCATGGCTAAATTGCTGATTAGTGGGGAGGATTACATAGCCGGCATTATCGCTGCAACAGTCGAGAATAATTTGCAGGTCGTTAGGGGCGAAATAACCTTCGACGCATGGCTCGTGCCCATTGATAAGGATTCGGGCGCCGACGAGTTCGGCGAACGCGCAGGCGTTTTCCCGGCGTTGATCGCGCCCCCAAACCAATTGGAAAACGCCCGATTGCCCGAAGTATTCGCCATAACCGATTTCGCGATGGAAAACATCGGCGTCGAAGGCCTGCGTATCGCAGTTTTCCGGAATACTGTGCGAGATGAACTCACCGTGCGGCATACGCACAGCCAATGGACAGCTCTGCAAAAAAGGAAGATAGGCTTCCCGGATTCTTTCCGTGGCCGGCCCGTACATCTGCTGCAATCCCAGCCGGAAAAGCAGATTCAGCAGTTGCTTGTTTTTTTGGATGGGGAAATCGGTCAGTTCGGCCAATTCGTGGTTGCCTAGGATAAAGTGCACCCGGTCGGGATATTTGTTTTTCAGGATGGCCACGTCTTCAAGCAGGGTGTGCGACATGCATCCGCTGTTTTGCATATAAAGCGGTCCGCCGTGACAGACCTCTTGCAGCACCAGATGGCGTCGCGGATGGCTATCGAGGGCGGCGGTTTTTTTGATGAGATTAAAATTCTTCCTATGCCCGTGCAAATCGCCGGTGATCATTACCTCGTCGGCCGATTCTTCGATGATGACAACAATATTTCCTACTTTTGTGGGGGTATGGAGATTGGCCTCCGTGGCCTGGGCGAACATGGCAATGATTTCTTCGACGTATTGATCTGAGGCGACCATAAACCAATCTTTCCGCCCGCAATCTCGCGTTAATTTATCTATTTTACGCCACGGTTGTAAATATGTGGGACAAAATCGCTTATATCTGTCCTGCCGAATATAACGCTTTTACCGATTTTCTGGATTCTACGGGTTGTTAGACCGATGACAATTCCATAGGGCTTGGCCCTTTCCTGGTATCGAAAGAAAAGGAATCTTCGGATATGAAACGTGCCATCCATGTCATCCTGGCGCTTACCGTATTGACTTCGTTGACCGGCTGCCTATCGGCCCACGGTCGAAGGCCGATTGCATGTGTGCAAGGAAGTTGCGCCCAAGCGCCGGAAAACTGTGCCTCGTGCGAGTGTAATACTTGCCAAAATTGCTCGGATCCCAATCAGCAGACCCCTTGCCGTCTATGCGGCGGCCAAGGCTGCCGTCTGTGCCGTCGCGGCGCCGGCGAGGACGAGGGGTTCGCCCCAGGTCCGCCTGCCGGAACAGTTGCATATCCCTATTATACAACACGCGGTCCGCGCGATTTTCTGGCGCGTAACCCGCAAAGCATCGGTCCGTGAGAATTTGCCACCTCGTGACCGACACTATACCGGCCGAGATTTCCAGGGAGGGGAATCCCGGCCGGTTGCATTTAATAGTGGTTAGTGGTTAGTGGTTAGTTTAGCCGCGACCGGGCACCGACTGATGTCGGTCGGGGAGCGGATCTTTCGTCATTCGTGCTTCGTCATTTGTCATTTTTAATCCGGCCCCGGACATAGACA
>JBEKIK010000260.1:0-4284 GCA_050011795.1 Thermoguttaceae bacterium
CTCCAGGGCCAACCTGGTCTTTGTAATGTCTCGGGCCATCGCACTATTCCTTGTCTTCGTTCCCAGGCTCTGCCTGGGAACGTTTTTTGACTCACAAATCTAAACGTTGCGTTCCCAGGCAGAGCCTGGGAACAAGTATAATAAATTCTTATATTTTCGCGGCCGCCTTATTGCGAAAGGCGTCCAGGGCGGCGGTCGTCATGAGCAACCGGCGCGGACGCAACACGCTCAGGGCGTTTAGTTCAGCCACGGGCAAAACAGACACGTTTTTGATATTGCTAATGCTCTTGTACACGTTTACATCGTAGCCGTCGACGGCCACAAGCAGGCTTTCGCCGTTTATCTTAAGCGCCTTCAAAATGGCGGCCATTTCCTTGGTTTTGGGCTGGGCGAAGGACAGGTTGTCGATCAGCATCACCTGGTTTTCGCCGATTTTCGAGGCCACGGCCATGCGCGTGGCCAGCCGGATCGCCTTTTTCGTCAGCCGATACGACCAGTCGCGTGGGACGCGGGGGTGGATGTCGCCGCCGCCCCGCCGAATGCCGCTGCGTCGCGAACCGGCCCGGGCGTTGCCGGTGCCTTTCTGCCGGTACATTTTCTTTGTCGTGCCGGCTACATCCGAACGGCCCTTTGTTTTAACCGTTCCCAAACGTCGGTTTGCCTGATACATGACCACCACGTCGTGCACCAGTTGTTTGCTGATGCGCGGGGCCAGTTCAGCCGGGTCGAGTTCGTACTTGCCGACCTCCGCTCCAGTGCGATTGTATATGGGCAAACTGACCATGTTAAGTTCCCAATTTGTTAGTTTCCCGAACCATTACATAACCGCCGATGGGGCCCGGCACTGCGCCGCGGACGATCAGCAGGTTGTTTTCCACGTCGATTTTGACGACTTTGAGATTCCGCATCGTGCAGCGCTCGTGCCCGTAATGGCCGGCCATGCGATGGCCCTTGAAAACGTGATGCGGATCGGTGTTGCAACCGATGGAGCCCGCGTGGCGATGCACTTTTTTCACGCCGTGCGAGGCTCGTTGTCCGCGGAAATTATGCCGTTTCATCACACCGGCGGTGCCGCGTCCCTTGGAAGTGCCGATAATGTCGACGGCCTTAATTTTCTCGAAGATATCGACCTTTAATTCCTGGCCGATCTGGTAGCCGTCGCTCTTTACGCGGAACTCGCGAATGAACCGTTTGGGTTCGCAATCGGCTTTAGCGATGCTTTGCAGGCCCGCGGCCGCGCGGCGTTTTTGGGTTTTGCTATCCAACCGGGCGACGTGTCCGCGAGCGCTGCGTGTGGCAAGACGGCGAGGTTTATCCAGATAACCCAGTTGCACGGCTTCGTACCCGTCCTGTCCTTCTGTTTTGATTTGGAGGACATGGCAGGGGCCGGCCTGAATGACGGTGACCGGAATTACTTCTCCGGTCGGATCGAAAATCTGAGTCATCCCGACCTTGCGGCCGAGTAGTCCAAGTGCCATCGTTCTTGCCTTTTGCTGCTCGCATGACCGGAACAACCGGCCCATTGCCGGTATTACCCGTCAAGCTTCCAGTTCATATTGTTTTTTAATGTCTGCTGGTGGCCTTGATTTTAATATCCACGCCGGCCGGCAGGTTCAACTTGTTCAGGGCTTCTATCGTCTTGGCCGTGGCCTGCATGATGTCGATCAGCCGTTTGTGGGTGCGGATCTCGAACTGCTGCCGGGCTTTTTTGTCCACATGGGGACTGGATTGCACCGTGTACCGCTCGATGCGGGTAGGTAAGGGAATCGGACCGTGAACCACGGAGTTCGTCCGCTTGGCCGTGTCTACGATATCCATCGCACACTGATCCAAAATCGCATGATCGTAGGCTTCCATGCGAATGCGAATTATTTCGTTTGTCTGGCCTGCCACGGACGTCCTCCGGGTAACTTTCCATTCCTAATTGCCAAAATAACTATCGCCTATAATGCGGGAAATCTCAAATCATATCGTTTTTGGAAAATAACGTCAACTGCCTATAAAGGGGTTTTTTTGATTATCTTTAAATGGTTTTTCGTGGTGCTGGAACATCTTTAGCCAACTACCCAATTTGCCAAAAAACCCGAAAAATTCAAAATTGATGAACGGTTTCCACTAATGTTTGACCACTAATAAGTTAAGGAGGGATCCAGGGAAACGATATTTGTTTTATTTAGTTATTTAGTGGGGTTATATCCCATCCTTGCATAAAAGGGACCTTTACGTGCGACTTACCTTGCGGACCATGTTGGCCTATCTGGACGGCATTCTCGAGCCCGAGGACGCCCAAGACATCGGAAAAAAAATTGAGGAAAGCGCGTTTGCTTCCGATCTGATTCATCGCATAAGGGATCTCATGCGCCGTCCGAGCGTCAATGCGCCGGATTCCACGACCGCTGGTCCGAGTTTAGGTCCCAATGCCGTGGCCGAATACCTCGACAACACGCTTCCACCCGAAAAGGTAACGGAGTTTGAAAAGATTTGCTTGGATTCGGACATCCATTTGGCCGAAGTCTCGGCCTGCCATCAGATATTGACGTTGGTGCTGGGCGAACCGGCGGAGATCGAGCCTGCCAGCCGGCAGCGGATGTATGATATCCACGTTCAATCTTCCCAATCAACGGCGGATGAGATACCGATATCCGCGGACTCGCAAACCGAGTTCGTATTGCCCCCGCCCCTGCCCGCTTTTTCGTCTACCAGCACGGACGCCGAAACCGAGCGAAGAGCCCGCCCCAAGCCCACTATTCCCGAGTATTTACGCGAACCGACTAGAAAATATCGCTGGGTATCGTTTGCCACCGCCGGCGTCCTGGCGGTTTGTCTGTTGATTGTATTGCTTAAGGCATTAGGGTGTTTTGAGCCGGGCACTATCATGGGAAACATGCTGGTTCGCTTAGGCATGGTGCAAGAGATCAAACAGGTTGCCGTGGAAACGAAGAAGACCTCGCCGCAGCCGGCAAAAACCGCATCGGACACGTCCGCCAAGGCAAAGCCCGAAGATAAATTGACCGGCCCGGAATCGAAATCTTCCTCGGAATCGGCCGCAAAGGCGACCACTCCCGCCCCCGCGGCGGCCGAATCCGCAAAACCATCCGAAAGCGGCGCTACCGGGACGGTATCAAAGCCTGAAACCACGGCCCAAACCGGTCCGAGTCCCAAGACCGATGTCGATCAAGGCCGGGACGCCCAACCCAAAGAGCCTGCTGAAACGCCTAAACAACCGCCGCCTGACGAGCCGGCCGAAAATGCGGTGGTCCCCGGCGGCGCTAAATTGTCCGAAGAAAAAACTCCGCCCCTTTCCGAATGGCTGGGGAATTGCACTTCCGAGGATCAGATATTACTCGGCGCCGGCGCGGGGGCTGATTGGCAACGCCTGACAGGCAAAGATCGCCTAACCGCCAATGAACGACTTATTGCCTTGCCCACCTATCGGCCGGAGATTACCCTGGGCGCAACGGTCAAATTACGGCTTCTTGGCGGCACGGAGTTGGAACTGTTGCCTGCCAGTGCCCGGGAACCGCCGGGTATAAAAATCCGCTTTGGGCGGATTGTTACCATGCCTTTGGCCAATGCCGGCGCACGCTTGCGGATAATAATCGGCGCGCGAGCGGGAGTGATCACTTATAAGGATCCCGAGGCCATAGTCGCGGCCGAAGTGCGCAACATTCACGCTCCGGGCGTCAACCCGGAAAGCGAAACCGCCCGAATTACAGCCGATTTTTTGGTCACGGCGGGACACGTTCTTTGGGACGAAACGGGCCAAAAAACCTTGGAGATCGCAGCCCCAGCGCGATTCAAGATTGTAGATCAATTGCCGGGGGATTTGGCTGCGTTCAAAGAATTTCCCAAATGGATCGATGCCGAACCGATCAGCAAGTTGGATAGCGGCGCATCGGCGACGATAAGCCAAACGTTGCGGGAATTGCCGCCGACCCGTCCCGCGCAACGCGGCTTAATGGAATTGGCCGAAAAACATCGCCGAAAAGAAGTCCGCTGGCTGGCGATTCGATGCTTGGGATATCTCGGTTATTTTGACCACATGGTAACAGTATTGGATGATGCCGCGAGCAAACCGGATTGGTCGGATTACATCGATCAACTCCGCGAGGCCGTCTCCCGTGATCCCGAAACGGCCGCCGCCGTCCGCAAATGGCTGGAAAACCGCTATCCACAAACGGCCGCCGAAATGTATCACATGTTATGGGGGTACACCAACAAAGACCTGGAATCGGGAGAGGCTGAAAAACTGGTTAATTTCCTGGAAAACGAGAATTTGGCACT
>JBEKIK010000261.1:0-4272 GCA_050011795.1 Thermoguttaceae bacterium
ACACCGCCATAACGCTTCGGGCGTTATCGGCCGGCGGCATTGGCAACGATATTCCCTCCATTCGCCGGGCAATCGCCTGGCTCTTAAGCCGGCAAATTTCCCGACCCGGAGATTGGGCTGAAAAAGATAAAGTCGAGCCGGGCGGATGGTGCTTCGAGTACAACAACGCCTTTTATCCCGACGTTGACGATACCGTTATGACCCTCATGGCCCTCCACGCCCACTTGGACGATAGGCTCGACACTACCGGCTCTCTGCCGCCCGCCTTGCGTTTAATCTCCGAAACCGACGACTGCAAAAACGGCCCAACCGAAAGCCGCGAAGATGGTATTTTTACCTTGGAGCAAACTGTCCGGGCAATCCAACGCGGCGAGCAATGGATTCTGGCCCTGCAAAACAACGACGGCGGCTGGGGCGCATTCGATCGCAATAACAACCGCGAATTTCTCTGCCACGTTCCTTTTGCCGATCATAATGCCATGATCGATCCCAGCACCCCGGATATGACCGGCCGCGTACTGGAGGCCTTGGGCAAACTAGGCCGACGCCTGGGCGATCCGGCCGTGGACCGGGCCGTGGCCTATGTCCGCCGCACCCAGCAGGCCGACGGCAGTTGGTTCGGACGCTGGGGCGTCAATTACATCTACGGCACCTGGCAGGCCATAACCGGACTGACCGCCGTGGGCGTACCGGCCGATGACCCTACCGTGGCGGCCGGAGCCAATTGGCTCTTAGCGCATCAGCAGCCCTGCGGCGGTTGGGGCGAATCGCCCGACAGCTACGAGCATCCGCATCTACGCGGACAGGGAGATCCCACCGCCTCGCAAACGGCCTGGGCCGTCATGGGTTTGATCGCCGCCGGCCTGGAACGACATCCAGCCGTAACCCGGGCCGTTCGTTATCTGACCATGATGCAAAACGAAGACGGCACCTGGGACGAACCCGAATTTACCGGCACCGGTTTCCCGCAAGTATATTATCTCCGCTATCATTACTATCCCATGTATTTCCCTCTCCTGGCCCTGTCGCAATGGACTTTGAAAGTCCGTCCAAAACAAACCGACAACGAATTGACCGTTTTTCGGCCAAAACCAACCGCCTCCAAAACCCCAGTTTCCTTTAAAAAAAATACCAAACACGTTTTTTCCCGGGCCGAAAATTTCTAAATAAATATTCTGAGATTATCAATCCGTCTCCTCTCCGGGCACCGCGCAGCGGTCGGGAGAGGGTTAGGGTAAGGGCACGAGGATATGCAAGTAGATACCCTTCGCGGTTTCATACTGTAAACTGATAACTGTAAACTGAGAACTATATTATCATGCGATTTCCTCTTTCCCTTACCCGTTCCATGGCCGGTTATTTGCTGCGAAAAAAATTCGCCGGCGAAAAAATCTTCCCCCTGGTCCTGATGCTCGAACCGCTCCACGCCTGCAATTTGTCTTGTGCCGGTTGCGGCAGGATCCGCGAATACGCCGACACGATTTCCTGCCGGCTTACGATAGACCAATGCCTGGCCGCGGCGGACGAGTGCGGATCTCCCATCGTGAGCATTTGCGGCGGCGAACCCCTGATTTATCCCGAAATCGAAGTTCTCGTCCAATCCCTCGTCGCCCGGCGGAAGCACGTCTATCTTTGCACCAACGGCCTGCTGTTGGAAAATAAACTTCCCGGCTTGAAGCCCGACAAACGCCTGTTCGTCAACGTCCACCTCGACGGCATGGAAAGCACTCACGATCGGCTGGTGCGGCGAGAAGGCGTTTTTTCGGCGGCCGTTCGCGGCATCCAGGCCGCCAAAAAAGCCGGCTTCATGGTCTGCACCAATACGACTATCTATAAAGACACCGATATGCACGAAATCGCCGTGCTCTTCGCATATCTCAGCGAACTGGGCATCGACGGCATGATGATCTCGCCCGCCTACGGCTACGAAATCGTCTCTAAAACCGATCCCCAAGCTGCCCGGGAAATCTTCATGACCCGCCGGGAAATCCAGGAAAAATTCCGCCTCGCGCATAAACTCCTAAGCCGCTTCAAACTCACCGCCTCGCCCGTATACCTGGAATTTCTCCGCGGCCGCCGAGAACTGAAGTGCGCGGCCTGGGCCAATCCAACCTTCAACGTCCGCGGCTGGCGCGGCCCATGTTATCTCCGCGGCGACACCCATTACCTCACCTATCGCCAACTCATCGACATAACCGATTGGAACCGCCTCGGCCCGGGCAATGATCCCCGTTGCGAGAATTGCCTGGTCCACTGCGGTTTTGAACCCGCCGCCGTACTCGCGGCCAATAAACGAATTCTCGACATCCTCCGCATGGCCGTATGGCAAATGAGGTAATGTCCAACCTGGAAATCAAACCCTGCCATTTTGGAATCGTCTTTGCCCTGGGCATCGAATCAGGGTGTTTTGAAGACCTGCTTGCCGGAGCGGTTCGCATCCGAGGCAGCGGTTTTTTCATCAAGGAAGGCGGCTTAAAAGGCCGCCGCGTGGCGATTATCCGCTCCGGCGCCGGCTTGATAAACGCCGCACGGGCCGCGGAAGCCATCATCGACGGCCATCACCCCAAAATTGTCGTCTCCGCCGGTTTCGCCGGCGGGCTTAACCCCTCGCTTAAACGCCACGATATCCTTATTCTCGACACTGTAATCGACCCCTCCGGCCAGCAAATCATCATTGGCCAATCGCCCACGCCGCCCGATATTCTAAATAACACAAAAACACTCGACATTTCAACCGAGGGGCGGATACCTCAGTGTCCGCTCGATTATACTAAACTCGCCTGGCCCGGCCTCCACTTCGGCAAACTGCTTTCGGCCGATCATGTGGTCCGAGAGCCTGCCGAAAAACAAGCACTCCATCAGCAGTATCAAGCCTTGGCTGTGGACATGGAAACCTTTGCCGTGGCCGAAGTCTGCCGCCGCCGCGGAGTGCCGTTCTGTGCAGTCCGCATTATCCACGACTCCGCCGCCGACGTACTGCCGCCGGATGTCGAACGGCTACTCCGCCAGAAAACCGAAGCTGCCCGCCTGGGCGCAGCCCTTGCCGCAATCTGGCGCCGCCCGGGGAGCGTCAAGGACCTCTGGGCGCTAAAAGAAAAGTCGCTCGTCGACTCCGCCCAATTGGCAAAGTTCATTGCCCGATTGATCGAACAGTAGTAGAGTAGGATATGTAAAAATGAAATAAAAATTGATCTTCACTCTCCACTTGCCACTCTCTTTTGCCGTCTAGGCAGGCAGATAACAAACTTGGCCCCTTGTCCCGGCTGACTTTCCACTTCGATCCGCCCGCCGTGGTTGGTCACGATCCGCCAGCATTTCGAAAGTCCCAAGCCCAGGCCGCGGCCTGCCTGACGGGCTGAGTAAAAAGGATCGAAGATATGGCGGCGTTGTTCGGGCGTGATGCCCGGCCCGTCGTCTGTTACGCGAATCATCACGTTGTCGCCGACGGCCTGTAGATCGATTCCAATCTTTCCGCCGCGGCCCAGGGCTTCCAAGGAATTTTGACACAAGGCCCGAATTGCCACGGTCAACTGCACGGCGTCGGCCTCGATTTCCAGCGGGCCGGCATTGCCCGATCGGCTTAACGCGGTTTCCTGACCGTCGGCGGCCGCTTGGAAGTCCGTTATCATCTCGTCGATGATTTTAGCCGCGTCGGTCAAGGCGAAATCCGGCTGCGGGGGCCGGGCAAAGAGCATCATGTCGGCTATCATCTCGTAAATCCGCATGGCCTGCGAATTGACAAGCGCAAGCGACCTGCGCCGCTCGGGGTCCGACTCCGTGCGCAAGAATAATTGAGCCCGCCCTGCGATTATCGTTAAAGGATTGTTGATCTCGTGGCCCGCTCCGGCGGCGAATTCGGCCATGGCCTCGAGTTTTTCCGCTTCGACGGCCACTTGGAATTTATTTTCCAATATAGCCAGCCTTGCCAGAAGCGTTGTCAACTCCGCCTCGTTCACCGATGTGCTCCGGACAAAATTTACGCGCCGGCCGGCACTTCGATGTCCAGATGGGCGCACATCCGTTCGACGAGTTTTTCCACCTCAAACGGCTTGTGCAAGAAGTCGTTGGCCCCGGCCGCCTTCAACTCGCCGATCTTGTCTTCCTCGACCATGCCCGATATGCAGATGATCCGCACGTCGTCCATCGACTTGTCGCTGCGCACCCGCTGGCAAACTTCTTTGCCGTTGATGTCGGGCAGCATCACGTCGAGCACGATCAGGTCGGGCCGATATTCTTTGACCATCATTCCGGCGTCGAAACCGTTATTGACCG
>JBEKIK010000262.1:0-4265 GCA_050011795.1 Thermoguttaceae bacterium
CACTTGCTCTCTGAGCCTAACTTCGAGTTGATTCGACACGACATTACATTGCCCATCTTTCTGGAAGTTGACGAAATCTATAATCTTGCCTGCCCGGCCTCCCCGGGACACTACCAACACAACCCCATTAAAACCATGAAAACCTCGGTAATGGGGTCAATTATTGTGTTGGGGATGGCCAAGCGATGCGGGGCCAAGGTGCTGCAGGCCTCAACCAGCGAAGTTTACGGCGATCCAGAGGTCCATCCTCAGCCGGAGACTTACCGCGGATCGGTCAATACGCTCGGCCCGCGAGCCTGTTACGACGAGGGAAAACGGGCGGCCGAGACGCTTTTCATGGATTATCACCGCCAAAATGCGGTAAACATACGGCTGGCAAGGATTTTCAATACCTACGGTCCGAGAATGCATCCCTTCGACGGCCGGGTGATTTCCAATTTCATCCGGCAGGCCATTTCAGACGAAGATATCACTATTTATGGCGATGGTAGTCAGACTCGCTCGTTTTGCTATCGAGACGACCTGGTCGAAGGCTTGATTCGGATGATGTCCGGACCGGACGACTTTATTGGACCAGTCAACTTGGGCAATCCGGGGGAGTTTACGATCCGGGAATTGGCCGAGATAGTGCTTGAATTGACAGGCTCGCGTTCCAAACTGGTTTTTATGCCTTTGCCAACCGACGACCCCACCCAGCGGCAGCCAGATATCGCTTTGGCCCGCAAGCGTCTGAATTGGGAGCCTAAAGTGCCGCTGCGCGAAGGCTTGATCAAGACGATCGAATGGTTTCGCTCGATCGATATCGGCTTATACCGCCCGCCGACGCCGAATTACTAGGTTTTATTCGCCCACGTAGGGGATAAGCGCCATAAAGCGTGCGCGTTTGATGGCTTTGGTTACCGCATGTTGACTGATGGCGGTACACCCGCTTTTGCGCCGGCTGATGATTTTTCCCTGCCGGTTTGTCAGTTTCTTCAGTAATTCCACGTCTTTGTAGTCCACGTACATCGGGCGCGGGCGCTGGCCGTCGACGAATATGGGGTCCTTTTTTTTGCCGCGAACCTTTGTCTTGGCATGTCGCTTACTGACTTTATTTACTTGCAGTTTTCTTGCCATTCGTAAACTCAAAAAAAGGGGTATTATTAAACTTTAATTTGGAAGCGATTAATCGATTTGATCATTGATACCGATTCCAAATGGATACCTTAGTCTACAAAAAAACAATAATAAGACAAGAGACTCCATTGCAAAATGTTAATAAAATGCTACCCAACTTAAAGGGGGGAGATGGAATGAAACTGCCGGAATATGGCTATTACACGCGGTGTGCCGTTTTCGTAATGGATCTACTCCGGGGTTTGGGGCATGTTATGGTCGGCCATGCTACCCAGGTAGGAGTAGAGGAGGGAGTCGATGTTTTCACTTAAAAAATGCACGGACCCGTCGGCATAACCGAAATTGGCTCCGCCAGGATGATCGCTGCCGGCTGATTCAAAGAACCAGTTGTTAAACCCGCCCGGAGCCCCGTCGTCGTTGTCCTCACCGGCGATCATGGTATCAAACAGAGTAGCCACACCAGCGGTGGCCCAGCCGTCGTTGCTGGTGCGGTTGTATTTATCATAGCCTGTCGCATCGGGCAATGGGCGTAGACGTTGCATTTCGCCGATCATAATGGTCTTCGACATCCCGTCACGGATATCCGATGGAGATGCGGCCAAATTGGGTGTAAAAATGCCGATCTTTGCATCGTCTTTATACAAAGTAGTGCCATAAACGAATTGGTGACTAATTTTAGGAGAACTAAACTTCGAGGAATAACTATTGCACCAGCCATTGCACCGGCCTAGGCAACCGCCATAATCAGTTCCTCCCGATCTCCAATTTTGGAACATGATTTGATCATCGCTCGGACGGATGCCGTTGCGGCGGCTGGGACAATAGAACATTTTTATATCGGTTTGGGCAAGATCGCTGTTGCCGATTACGCTTTTAGAAAAATTCCAACTCTTATATATGCGATTTTCCTCAATGAACGGAAGGATGAAGATCATCCAACTGTAGCCATGATTCCCCGAACTCGTGCCGGCGGATTCTTCCCAGGGATCGCAGTAGTCTTTAAATTTTGGAAAATATGGCGCCAGAGACGTGCCGGGTGGAAAATGTTTGTGGGCGTCGAGATATTGGTATAGAGCCAAACCGATCTGTTTAACGTTACTGGAGCATGTGGTGCGTCGCCCTGCTTCGCGAGCAGCGTTAACAGCGGGCAGTGTCAGCCCAATTAAAATGCCGATGATGGAAATCACTACAAGGACTTCGATCAATGTAAATCCGGCAGATCGGGCTTTGAACATGGCCTAGATCCTTTCCCGAGAACCTTCCCCAAGACACCAGAATAGGTTTAATGCGTCCTATTGCGGTAACATAACCGATCAGATGGTGATTAGCAATATGCCCGGCCGATTTTTTATGAAATTAATTACTTGTTCCCAGGCTCCGCCTGGGAACACTACGCACTTTAAGCCTCACCCCGCTGGTATTTTCCAGGTAAGCGGTGCCTTTCGCATTTACGTTCCCAGGCGGAGCCTGGGAACGAGACAATAGACGGAGCCTGGGAACGAGACAATAGGTGGAGCCAGGGAACGAGACCCCGCCTTGTGTTTATGACGGGCGAAATAGAAGTTTTTATTGCGATTTTTTAAGCTGTAGTGAGGGCCTCGGCTTTGACGTACAACTCTGGCGGGGCAGACGCAAAATAATGGAACAATGCCGGACACAGCCAGCCTTCCATGGGCGGATCGTCCGATACATACCAGTAGCCGCCGTATTCTTCCTGTTTTCGAGTCAATCGCTTTTGCCAGCCGGGAAACGGTTGGGCGGAGAACAAGAGCCGAAATCCCCGCCGGGCATTGGGAATGTCGCGGACCAGGTAGTCGATCATTTCCGGCACTCCGCTTACAAACGGCTCTTGCTGCAACCCAACGTGCGGATCGTCGAACACCCAAGCGCCCAATTCTTCGACCCAGTACGGGGCAATAGCCATTATCCGGTTTGCCATAATGGTTTCTCTTTCCTTAATTTGGGTATTTTTGATATATTATCTCCTATAGCTGAGTCTAAAAGGAGATGGGCATGGAAAAAATGAACTTAGGAAGCCGGGTAATCCAGGTAAATCAACCTCTTGTCGGACCCGGCGCGCCCAGGCTTAAAACCGTAAAGCCCAGAAAACTCGGCGATTATCGGCATGTGCCCCGGGCGTACTTGGAGGCCGCCCAAAAACTTTCCAGTCCTTTTTTGCTAGGCCCGCCGATTTGCGACGAACTGATAGCCTTTGTGCAACACCTTTTTACCGAGGAAGAAGCCGGAGTGGTGCGGCACATGGTCCCATTTATAGGCAAAACCGCCGCCTTTCTGGCCAGGGCCGAACACCGGCGGATCGAGGAAATCGCGCCGATCCTCGATGGCCTGGCCTTTCAGAAGCGGGCGATCGCCTGTTCCGGGCCGGATAACCGGAGAAAGTATGCGCTAATACCCATTACCGGCGGCATCTTTGAGATGGTTCTCATCTCCCACAGCATGGATACTCTGACCGATTGGCACCGCCGCTTTATAGAACTGTTCGAGGCACTATACGAAACCGGTTATACCACCGATTACGCCCGGGCTTTACCGCCGATGGTACGCTACCTGCCAGTGGGCAAGGCCCTTGATGCCCATCCCATGGCCCTTCCTTCTGACCGGTTGCAAATCGTGCTGGACCAATTCGATACCTTTGGGGTGGGCAATTGCCAGTGCCGCATGGCCATGCGGGTCTTGGGCCGGGGCTGCGGCAAACCCGTGGGAAATTGCACGGTCATGGGCCAATGGGCCGAAAAGGGCATTGAGCGCGGGTTCCTTAAACGAATCTCGAAAAAAAATGCCTTGGAGATCAAACGCGAGGCCGAATCGCACGGAATGGTCAATTGGATGATGAACGTGGCCTCGTCCAAAGGGCAAAGTTCGTGTTCCTGCTGCGGTTGCTGCTGTCATGGCATGAGGGCGATAAACGAGTTCAACGCGCCGGGATTCATAGCTCCGCCTCATTTCCTGCCTCAATTCGATCTCGAAAAATGCTCCTTTTGCGGCAAATGCGCCAAAACCTGTCCCATGGGGGCGATCACAGTGGATATCCAGGCCAAAACCCAGCGCCATCGAGTCGAACGCTGCATAGGTTGCGGGCTGTGCATGTTAAGCTGCGAGGTCAAGAAGGCGATCCAAATGGATCCGGT
>JBEKIK010000263.1:0-4263 GCA_050011795.1 Thermoguttaceae bacterium
ACGCCGGATCAACTCGTCACCATCGAGTCGATCAAGCAAGACATGTCTCAGCCCCGGCCGATGGACCGGCTGCTTTGCGGCGACGTGGGTTACGGAAAGACCGAAGTGGCCATGCGGGCCGCGTTCAAGGCCGTCGACGCTGGGTATCAGGTGGCCGTGCTTGTGCCTACCACGGTTTTGTGCGAGCAGCATCGGCGCACGTTCATCCAGCGGATGGCCGAGTTTCCTTTTGAAATCGCGGCGCTTTCGCGTTTTGCCACGCGCGGCGAACAGGCAAGGATTTTGCAGCGCCTCGAGGCCGGGGCCGTTGACATAGTGATCGGCACCCATCGCCTGGCCCAGAGCGACGTGCGGTTTCACAATCTTGGACTGGTCATTATCGACGAGGAACAGCGATTCGGCGTGGAAGTAAAAGAGCGGCTTAAGGCCCTCAGGCAACTTGTCGACGTTCTGACGATGACCGCCACTCCCATCCCGCGCACCTTGCACATGGGCTTGCTCGGGCTGCGCGACATCTCCAACTTGGAAACGCCGCCGGAGGATCGGCTGGCCGTGGAAACTCGGGTATGCCGCTTCGAGCCGGAGTTGATCCGCCATGCCGTGCTCAGGGAACTCAACCGCAACGGGCAGATATTTTTCGTACACAATCGGGTGGAAGACATCGAAATCGTCGCCAAACGCCTGCGCCAAATTCTTCCAGAAGCGTCCCTGGCCATCGCCCACGGTCAGATGCCCGACGACGAACTTGAACGGGTAATGCTCGATTTCGTCAACCAGCGTTACGACGTGCTTTTGGCTACGACGATCATCGAAAGCGGCCTGGACATACCCAACGCCAATACGATTTTCATCGACGAAGCCGATCGTTACGGTCTGGCCGATTTGCACCAGCTTCGCGGGCGCGTGGGCCGTTACAAACACCGCGCCTACGGATACATGCTTATCGATCCAAACAAAAACCTATCGCCCAGCGCGGTCAAACGCCTGCGGGCGATCGAGGAGTTCAGCAACATGGGCGCGGGGTTCGCCATTGCCATGCGCGATCTGGAGATCCGCGGGGCGGGCAATATCCTCGGCACCGAACAAAGCGGGCATATCGCCGTGGTGGGATACGAACTATATTGCTCGCTTTTGGAAGAGGCGGTTGCGAAGTTAAAACATTTGCCGCCCAAGAGCGTCGTGGAAGTAGACATCGATCTGCCCGGCCAGGGTTACATTCCCCGTCCTTACGTTCCGGACATGCGGTTGAAGATCGACCTGTATCGGCGTTTGGCCAGGGTTTCCAGCCGCTCGGAATTGGCCGATTTCATCTCGGAACTGAGCGATCGGTTTGGACCGCCTCCGCCGCCGATGGAACATTTGCTGTCATTGGCCGAAATCCGCTTGGACGCCCATCATTGGCAAATCGATTCCATCCACCTGGAAGAACCGTACATGGTTTTCACATATACTTCGGCCCGGCTGATACAACTATTGGCAGCCGCCAATGGGGGGAAGCTTCGGATAGTGGATGACCGAAGTGCGTATCTTCCTTTGGATCAAGCAGTTAGGGAGCCGGCAGCGATCCACGCAATTGTAAAATCGCTGTTGCAATGGCAGTAAGTTTGACGATATACTCCCCGCGCGTTTTTGGGTATTCGCTCCTTTAGACGATAGGGTGCGTGAAACTTTAGGGTGCATTTCATGCACCCTACATTAGACGAGGAATTCCGTGCGGCATAAAACATTTTATCCGTCTGCTTTGCTATCCGGCATATTGCTAATCATGGCGGTTGCGGTCCGGCCGGGCGTGGCCGCTGATCCCTGGGATTCCGGTGACAATCAGTCGAACGTAACGCCCGCGGTTCCGACGACCGCACCGATGTCGCGTTATGACATCATGCGCCAAGCCGTACCCAGCGCGCCCGCGCAACCGACGGCCGTCAGTCGGCCTGCCTCGTGGCCGGGCGGAACGATTCCGGCAAATCAGCCCGCCGCTCAAAAGCCGGCCGCCTCCCCGGCGGAGCAAGCGCCGATGGAGTTATTCGAGGGCACGACGATTCTGGCCCGGGTAGGTTCGGAAGGCATCTTTGCCAACGAAATCACGGGCCCTACAATCGTTTGGAGGAACGGAAAGAAGTCCGAGGGCAGCATTGTTTGCGTCATTATGGACGGCGTGGACGAGATTCTGGAGCAATACAAGGATAAAATGCCGGCCAGTCAATTGGAAATTCAACGTACGATGTTGATTAAGCAGCGTCTTGTAACCCGCATTGAATCCAAAGTAATTTATTTGGACGCGAAACAAAGCTTCCCGGCCGAACATTTTCCAGAAATCGAAAAACAATTGGATAAATTTTTTGAATCCGCCGCATTGCCGGCATTGTACAAGTGTTGCGAGGTTAAATCGCCAAGGGAACTGGATCAAAAACTTCGCAGCCGGAGCATTTTCTTGGATCGCGTGAAAAAGGGATTCAAGGAATGGGCTCTGGCCCAGCAATGGATAGGACAGCAAATAAAACGCGATGAAGAAATCACCTACGATCAAATGAAAAAGTATTATCAGGAACATCTTAAGGAATTTGAAAAACCCGCCCGGGCACGGTGGGAGGAATTGGCGGTTCTGTTCTCGAAATATCGCACCAAGGACGAGGCACGCGACGCCATCGCCCGGTTGGGCAATCAGGTTTTTGCCGGCGTTCCATTCGCCGAAGTGGCAAAAAACGGTTCCCAGGGCGTTACGGCCGCCAGTGGCGGGGCATACGGCTGGACAACGGAAGGCAGCCTGAAATTCGCGGAAATCGATCAGGCGATTTTTAGACTCCCCGAAAAACAACTCAGCCCGATCATCGAAACCGAAAAAGGATACCACATCGTCCGCGTGACCGAACGGGTGGTAGCCGAAACGACTCCCTTCCTTACGGCCCAGGTGGACATCAAGGAAAAAATCATGCAGGAACGCACAAACAAACAATTGCAGGATTACCTGGCCCGCCTGGAAAATAAAATTTACATCTGGACCATATATGACGGCGATCGAAAGGATATTCGCCTTTCCGAGCGCATGAAAGAAGTATCTCGCTAGCCTGGATCATGCATAAATATACACTAGCCCGAAGCGCAAGCGAGGAATGATAATCAGATCGCCCTCGCTTGCGCTTCGGGCTAGTGTTCTGCAATCCGCGCCGTATGATCCGGATTAGTCTCTTTTACCCGCATGGTAAACGGCATTTTCTGTAATAACCATATCCACTCGCACGTCGTGCGGCAGCACGGGGATTTTATCGACCAGTTGACATTCAAATGCCGGTGAAATCTTCACGGCGTCGGGTCGAACACATTGCAGGAAACGATCGTAATATCCCTTGCCCAGCCCCAAGCGATAGCCGTAACGGTCAAAGGCCACGCCCGGCACAACTATCAAATCCAATTCGGCCGCGTCCACGCGCCGATCCATGCGTGGGCGCCACTCGGGCTTGGGTTCGAGAATTTGCCACGTCCCGGGGCTTAATTCATCCATGCTTTTCAAGTCAAACAGTCGAAGCTCGCGGGTCATGCAATATGGAACAACTACCCGTTTTCCTAATTGCCACAATTCGGGCAGATATGCGCGCGTGCGGACTTCGGCGCCGATATCAAGGTAAGTCATCACCGTGCGGGCGCGGACAAACTGTGGCAAAGCCAACATTTTGTCCCAAATATGCCGGCTTAATAAATCGGCCTCCTGCTGGTTTTCCCGGCGGGCGCCCACGCTCAAGCGAAGTTCTTGTTTCTCTCGCAGCACTTTTTCCAGCGAATTCGACATGATATCTACTTTCCAAGTGAGTTCAATAAATCTTCAAACTGCTTGACCATGTCCGTCTGTCCCATGGATCGGGCAAGTTCCAAACCTTTCCGGGCACAGGCGACTGCATCGGCGGGCCGATGCGCTTGCGCATACGCCGGCGCCAAATTGACGTAGGCCTGGATATAATCGGGTTTGATCCGCAGCGCTTGTTCGTAATGTTCGATCGCTTCTTCAAGCCGACCTGTTCTAAGCAGTGCGGTGCCCAGGTTGTTGTGGGTAACGAAATAGTCGGGTTTGAGCTTAAGCGATTGCTTGAAATACTTGATCGCTTCCTGGGGGCGACCTGTTTGGAGCAGTACAAGGCCCAGATTATATTGGGCCTCTGGAAAGTCGGGTTTAAGGGCCAAGGCTCGTTCGTAATACTCGATTGCCTCCAGCGGCCGATCGGTCCAAGCCAATACTTCACCCAGGTTGTTTTGTGTTTCAGCATAAGTGGG
>JBEKIK010000264.1:0-4262 GCA_050011795.1 Thermoguttaceae bacterium
AATTTACCGGACCAGAAGATCGTGATTGCCGATCCGGAGACTATGACCGCTTGTGCTCCGGGGAGAATCGGCGAAATATGGGTTCAAGGCTCGAGCGTGGCCCAAGGTTATTGGCAGCAGCAGGAGGCCACTAAGGCCACTTTCAAAGCCCGATTGAAAGGCACGAGCGAAGGCCCGTTCCTCCGCACCGGCGATCTGGGATTTTTGCTGGACGGGGAGTTATTCATTACCGGGCGCGTGAAGGACCTGATTATCGTCCACGGGGTGAATTATCATCCACAGGACATCGAGCGGACGATACAGCACAGCCATCCCCGCCTGCGGCCCGATGCCGGGGCGGCCTTTACGGTGGAGGTGGACGGCAAAGAGCAAATAGTGGTGGTTCAAGAAATCGAACGCCGCAAGCAAGGCGATTGGGAAGCGGTTTTCGACGCCATCCGCCGCGAGGTGTCGGCCGAGCACGAGTTGGCCTTGGACGCCATAGTGCTGATCAAGGCGGGCAGCATTTCCAAAACTTCCAGCGGCAAGATCCAGCGTCACGCCTGCCGCAACGCATATTTGGCCGGGAGCTTAAGCGAGGTCGCCCGGTGGAGCGCCCACGGCGATGCGAAGGGCGGAGCGGTTAGCTCGATGTTTGACGCGGAAGCGGAAGCAGGGCCATCCGCCGGCGGTGAATCCAGGAAACGCCCGGTTACCCCGGCTTTTATGATAGCGGCCTCGAAAAACGGCAAGCTCGGCGCTGTGGAGAAACGCGTAACGCAAATCGTACTGGAAGAAATCATTCGCGTGGCCCGCGATCGTGCGCAGGGAATGACCCTGGACTCGCCGATAGTGGAAACCGGCATGGATTCGCTGGAACGCATGGAGATCGTGGCCTCGCTGGAAGAGCGATTTGGCGGGCGTTTTCCCGAGGAAGTGTTGCCGGAGATGGAAACCGCGCGGCAGGTGGTCGCGGCGGTGATCAAATACCTGGGCACCGAGCCGCGGGAGAAAACCGTTCGGCCCGCCGATTGGAAAATCCCGCCCGCCTATTACCGCATCGAGGAATTTCCCGAGTATCTTAGGCTGCGGCAGAATCTGGATTTGATGGAACATTCCGGGTTGGGCAATCCGTTTTTCTCCGTTCACGAGGGAATAACCAACAATCGGGCCATGATCGGCGGCAGAGAAGTCATTAGTTTCGCCAGTTATAATTATATATGTATGTCCGGGGATCTCTCGGTTTCGGCCGCGACCAAAGAGGCCATCGACCGTTTCGGCACCAGCGTTTCGGCCAGCCGGCTGGTCTCGGGCCAAAAAACAATCCACGTGGAACTGGAAAAAACGATAGCGGATTTCCTGGGAACCGAAAATGCGATTGCCCTGTGCGGGGGTCACGCCACGAATGAATCGGTGATCGGGCATCTTTTTGGCCCGGGCGATCTGATCCTGCACGACGCCCTGGCGCATAACAGCATTATTCAAGGATCGATCCTTTCCGGAGCACGCCGCCGGCCGTTTGCCCACAACGACTATCGGGAGGCCGATCGATTACTCACCGAATTCCGGCACGAATATCGCCGCACCCTTGTGGTCGTCGAAGGCGTGTACAGCATGGACGGCGACATTCCCGATTTGCCCAGGTTTATCCAGGTCAAAAAACGGCACCAGGCCCTGTTGATGGTGGATGAAGCGCACTCCATAGGCGTGCTGGGGGCCAGCGGACGAGGGATCGGCGAACACTTCGGCGTCGATCGCCGGGACCTGGAAATCTGGATGGGCACCTTGAGCAAAGCGTTCGGGAGCACCGGCGGGTATATCGCCGGGAGCAAAGAACTAATCGATTATCTGCGTTATACCACACCCGGTTTCGTATTTGCGGCGGGCATCCCGCCCCCGGCTGCGGCCGCGGCCTTGGCGGCCATTCGATTGCTCATGAAAGAGCCCCAGCGGTTGGCGCGGCTACGCGAAAATTCGGCTTTGTTCCTGGATTTGTGCAAACAGCGCGGATTGAACACCGGCACCAGCCAGGATTCTCCGATAATTCCCATAATCTTGGGCAATTCACTGCACTGTTTGGCGCTTTCCCGATCAATGTTGGCACGCGGAGTGGACGTCATGCCCATCCTCCATCCGGCCGTGGAAGAAAGCGCATCCAGGCTTCGGTTTTTTATCACCTCGCGGCACACCTCGGAAGAACTTCATTATGCAGTGGAGGTAATGGCTGAAGAATTGGAAAAAATCAATCCGGCATATTTGCACGGCTTACCCAGTAGTTCACCAGTGTCTTAACCATTGAGAGGTGCGGGTTGCTTACCGAACAAGAAATCACGCGTAATTGGCGGAGCCTGTTCCGCAATGCCAAGCTCAGCGAGGAAGTCTTTAAGCATGCGGAGCGACTGCTGGACGAATTGCGTCCGGAAAGTCCCTTACGGCATCGGCTGGAAAGCGAACTGAAAGAGATGCGCGAAAAAAAGCCCCAGAAGCGCTAGTTTTTAGACGGCCCATTCAATGACCGTGTCGGGCGATTAACGGTTGATGTCGATACCGATCGTCAAGCCGTTTAGGAACACGTTATCGCGGTTATGATCGCGGAGGATGCCCATGTAGGTTTGATCGGGGCCGAGTGTATAATCGATCGTTTCGGAGCCGCGGGCAATGTTGTTCAACCACAGGCCGGTCCAGCCTGCCCGGAAGTCCACCGAGCGGGTAATCTGGTAATGGGCCTCCAGGCGCAGCTCGATGCCCGGCGTGAATTCACGGATAAACGCGGTGTGGTTTACGAGCGACGGACCCATGTAAAATGGTTGGAATGAATCCACTACTCCGGGAACTATCTGATTAGGATCTCCGGGAAGACCGCCAAGTTCGCCGGTCTGATGGACGTTTTGGCAATTCAAGCCGGCCAGGGCCCGGCCTTCAGTGGAAATCCTCCAACGGCCTTGTTTTTTGAACAATCGCGCGCCTATTTGGCCGGCTATGATGTGGTTTTGCGCTTCCGTGATCCAATAGCTGTTGCCAAGAGTCTGGCTGCCTTGGGCGTTGACCAGGAAAGTATCGTCGAACTCCAAATACCGCGGGCCGATAAACCACTCGAAGAATCCTCCGTTGTGCAATTGATCGGACCGGCCGACGTAATCAAATTCAATGCCCCACGATGATGTGTCGTTCCGCAACAGTACGTTGCTGAAGTTTACTGGCAGGCCTAATAAAACAGTAGTAGCGCCACTAGTAAATCGGCCATCCAATGGCTTATACGGTACATTAGTTTCGGAAGTCACCTCCGCAAATACCATGTCGACATCGTATGCGGGAACGGATTGGCTCCGCTCGCGCAATTGATATAAACTTACCATCCAGCCGTGATTATCACCTACACGTCCGAACTCGAAACGGTTGCCCAAATCAAAGTCGGATTGCAGACCTCCCGTATCGAGCGTGTTGTGCTGTACAATCTCGTCCTGTGTAATATCGGGCCCGACGTAAGCGAAGCGGGTTAGTCCCTCTTTGCCGATCGTCGTGACGCGTGGCGTGGAAATGGTCCAGTCCAATAAATCATAAACGAAAAAAAAGCCTTCGTTGGGCTGAGTTCCTCTCCCGTAAGAACTAACTTCGGCCGGGGCGAAAAGTTGCATACCCTCGAGTCCTTGCCCTATTGCCGAAGTACTCATCAGCAAGATCAACAACCCTACGCCCATGTGCGAAAATGTGCGGTTTAGCAACATAGTATGACCCACCTCGATATGCGCCCAAAGGAACAGACGCCGGGACGCTCCCGCGCGGAGCGACCTTATACCGGTTGTGACGATAATATCGGTCATGCCGGTCGCGGTAGTTGAGTAAGAAAGGAAAACCTTGCCGGAAATATCGAGAATTAGTGCTTTAAATAACTAATTATAGTAAGATGGGTAACATAAGTTCTCGCCGGCAATTAGATGAACTATAGATCAAAGCCAGGGGTGGATATCTAGTTTCTGTTGTAGATACTGTCATTCGAGGCGGGGAATGTGCTTGCAGCCTGCCGATATCTTGCTGAAAAACAGCAACTTGGGCACAAATACACCCCCTAAAAACACTTGCCGCAACAGGTTGTTTGTCCCGAGTGATAATTGCTTTGTGTGTGTGGAAAAACGCTGATTCCCCGCCTCTCTTAGAAAAGATATGACCACATTGGCCATATTATAACCCATTGAAGGTGCTGATTTTTAAAATTGTTTGTAAAATTGCGTTGTTTTTTGTATATTGAAGGAATTGGGATTTTATTATTAAGCAGAATCAGCATG
>JBEKIK010000265.1:0-4258 GCA_050011795.1 Thermoguttaceae bacterium
CCTCTTTCGATAAGCGAACAATATATTTCTTCTGCATGGGAAACCTCCTTGTTTCCCACAGTATCCCTAAAAAATACACTATGATCAATCCCAATTATTAACCGTGACACAGCACTAGAGTGATTTTTAGTATGTTTAGCCCGGCCGCTTGCGGCCGGTGAATTTTCTAAAGATTAGAAAAAAACGCACAATTGCTCATTCCCACGCTCCAGCGTGGGAATGAGTACACAAATTGGCGGGTAAAGATTGGTTTTACTTCATCCGTTCCAATATTCCATAGCCGTCGTCGATGTGCTCTTTGGTGAAAAAGAGTTTTTCCGCATCTCCCGAGGCAAGGAAATGGACGAGGTTTTCTGTGGTGTCGGTAAAGCGGGGGTTATCGCCTTCGCTCGTGCCTTTGATTTTCCCGGCCTTGATGGCGGCCGCTTTTTGCTTGGAGTCCATGCCGGCAATGGCCAACTTATCGCCAGTGATTTCATACTTGTAAAGGAACTATCCATCGGCCATTTTGGGGTCCCATTTAGCATCGCCCATGGTTTTGATCTTCTCGGCATCCAGTCCGGTAATGTTCACATAGCGGTTTTTTCCCAAAACAGTGGTAAAAACCAGGGTATCGCCGTTATCGGGCCCGGGCAATTCGCCGTTTTTATTGTGGGTGATGATTTTTACCCGCAACATGCCGGCTGGAAATTTTCCGCCCGCTTTTCCCACGTGATAATAAACCACGTCGCCGTCTTTCTCACGTCCGCGCCACACGCCCAGCAGGCCGGAATCGACGACCGATTGTTTCGGATCAGACAGGGGATTATCCGAATCCACGCACGAAGTAAAAACCAAGCAAACCAAGCCAAAGATCAACAATAGCGATTTCGGAAACCGTCTCATGGTTACATCTCCTTCATAAAAAAGTGCCAAAAGTATTCTAAAAGTATATGCCGATAGCATTACTGGCTTTGCTGGCTGCGCAGGGGTATCCTTTTTTTAACTTCTCAGGTTATAGGCGGATTATATCACAGAATATAATGCGATTTAGAGATGAATATTACTTTCCCAGCATTTTTTTCACCTGCGGCCAGGTGTGGGTGTTGGCTACGTCATGTTTTGTGAGGCCGCCGCGGCGGGCTTGCATTATGCCGTAGCGCATGGCGTCCAGGCCGTCGGTGCGATGGGCGTCGGTGGATATGACGATGGGCACGCCCAGGTTTTTCGCGGCGGCGCAGGCCACGTCGTCCAGATCGAGACGCATTGGGTGGGCGTTTAGTTCCATGAATTTGCCGTTGTCGCAGGCGGCACGGAGCACGGCGTCCAGATCGACTTCGTACGGCTTGCGCCGCAACAACATCCGCCCGGTGGGATGGGCAATCGCGCAAACGTAAGGATTTTCCAGGGCCTCGATCATGCGTCGGGTGATTTGTTCCTTGGGCTGATTATGTCCGTAGTGTACGCTGGCCACGACCCAATCGGCCTGGGCAAGAACGTCGTCGGGCAGATCCAGTCCGCCGCGTTCGAGGATGTCCACTTCGATGCCCTTTAGCACGGTTATGCCTTTCAAACGTTTTTTTAGCTTGTCGATTTCGGTCCATTGCTGGAGCACTCGGTCGGGGTTCAGGCCGTTGACCATGGCCACCCGCTGCGAATGGTCGGTAACGGCGATGTATTTCAAACCGCGCTGTTTTGCAGCCTGGGCCATTTCCTCGATTGTTGCCAGGCCGTCGGTCCAGGTGCTGTGAGTATGCAAATCGCCGCGGATGTCACCGAGTTCGACGAGTTCTGGGAGTGTTCCGGCGTCGGCCCATTCGAATTCCCGGCGCGCCTCGCGCAGTTCCGGGGGAATGCAGGGCAAGCCCAGGGCTGCGTAAACGTCTTCCTCGGTGCGTCCGGCAATCATCTGGTCGCCGCGAAACACGCCGTATTCGTTGATTTTAAGTCCCTGGTCTTTTGCCCGGCCGCGGAGCACGATGTTGTGCTGCTTCGAGCCGGTGAAGTATTGCAGGGCCGCGCCGAAAGATATTTCCGGCACCACGCGGAGATCGACTTGCACTCCGCCGGTAAGGCGGATGGACATTTTTGTATCGCCCCGGGCCAGGACTTGCGCCAGCCCGCCGTAATGGGTGAGGTGATCCATCACGGCATTTGTATTTTGTGCCACGGCCAGGAAATCCAAATCGCCCACGGTATCCTTGCATCGGCGGTAGGAGCCGGCTGCCTCGATTTTCTCGATTGCCCGGCAACTGTCCATGTGGCTGAGTATGGACTGGACGTGTTGATCGGCATCGGCCCAGAGCATTCGGCGGCCGGCCTCGGCTGCTATATCAAGCCCTTGTAAAATGGCCTCCTCGCTTTTTGCCCCGAAACCTTTTAGTTCCCGCACGCGATGTTGTTGGCAGGCCTCGCGGAGTTGGTCGATGTTGGCGACGTTCAGTTCGTGGAACAGAACGGCCGCCCGTTTTGGTCCCAAGCCGGGCACGCGGAGGATGGCCATCACGCTTTGGGGAATTTCCGCCAAAAGCTCGTCGAGCATGGGCAGCGAACCGGTTTGCACTAAAGTAGTGATTTTTTCGGCCAGGTCCTTGCCGATGCCCTCGATATCCGTAAGCGAGCGGTTGGGATCGGACAGAATTTCGGCGGCCGATTCAGGCAGATCGTGAATCGTTCGCGCGGCGTTGCGATACGCCCTGACTCGAAACGGATTGGCGTCCTGGAACTCCAGCAGGTCGGCAATATGCTCGAAAACGGCGGCTATTTCGACGTTGGTCATTACATGTGCAACTCCACCACGTCTTTATCGTGTAAAATGTAATCGCCTTTTACCTGGGTGCCGTCGTGCACGGCCGAGCCCCAGACGCGGGCAAATTTCAGTTTTTCCAGAAAATCCTTGTGCACCATGCCGGCCATTTCAAGCAGGCTGCTGCCGCGGCGGAGGGTGAAGGGCCGGTCGCGGTCGGGCTCCTTGGCCGAGGGCAATTTCGAGTATACCCGCACCACGTCCATGGCCTTGTAGATTGCTTCCCGCAAGGGCTCCAAGCCCGTGCCGTGTTCGGCGGAGATTACGTATTCAGTCAAGTCCAGGGGCAGAAGTTCGTGGAACAGTTCCAGGCGACGGGACGCATCTGGGGCGTCGATTTTGTTAGGCACGGAAAAAGTCTGCGTGTAGGAAAGGCCCACGTCTTGCTCGTCCAGGTACGATCTGGCGGCCAGCCGGGTTTTTGTGCGTGAAAGGCGATCGAACACGTCCTGGCATTGTTCGATGCCGGCATCGTTTTCCAGGTCGACTATTAGCAAGGCCAAATCGGCCGGACGAATCAGACCGTGAAGGCTGGGATCCATGAAATCGGCCGTGATGGGCGGGGTGTCGATGAGTTGAACCGTAACGTCTTCCCAGGGCATCATGGCCGGGGCGGGCACGGTGGTTGTAAACGGATAAGGTGCGACCTCTGGCGTGGCATTTGTAAGCCGCGCGACCAACTGGCTCTTGCCCGCGTTCGGTCCGCCGAGAATAACGACCGTGCCTGCCCCCTGGCGGGGAATTCTCAGCCCGTGGGTTTTTTTCCCGCTGCTTTTTTCAGTGGCCAGTTCCTTTTTGGCCTTGCTGATTTTGGCCTTCAACTCCGCCTGGAGGTGGTCGGTTCCCTTGTGCTTGGGAATTTCCTGGAGCATGCGTTGCAGGCATTGCAGTTCTTCCTCGATAGAGGTTGCGCGGCGATATTCCTCCTCGATTTTGCGATACTGTGGCGTGAGATTTGCGGGCATGTTGGTATCTGATTACGCTCAATTATTTCCGTCTTTTTTCACAGCCTTATATTTACGGCGGGCTATTGAGTCTCAGGTAAGCAAAATCGTAAAGCCCACGGGTTGCAACCCGTGGGCTTAGCTTGATTTACCATTTGCGACACGACATTATTAACCTGAAACACAATAAATAGAGGTTCTTTAGAGTGCTTAGAATGTAACTTATTTTCCCCGGTTCGGCTAGCGGCGGTCAACACCCCAAATATCCCAAGAAATCGAGCGGCCCGTCTTAAACCGATAAAGACGGGCCGAGTAGGGTATCTTAATAAATGGAATTTGTGTTTAATCTCGCGATTCCCGCCAGCCGGCGTTTGTCTGCCGAGGTGCAGGCTCGGCAGGCAGGGCCGGCCGTTTGACCAGATATATCGCCTGACGCACCGGCGAAGAGGTGGTGCGATTATCAGGACTGTTCAACTGAGGCCCGGGTGAGGAATTCAGTCGCGTCTCCGGATGCGGGATCAAATCAGAA
>JBEKIK010000266.1:0-4253 GCA_050011795.1 Thermoguttaceae bacterium
AAGGCATCTAAACAAGATGCGTCAGTCAGGTTAACCCTTGACTACCCATACTCGTCCGAATATCATCGAATTTAAGGGGTTGAAATAGGCGGCACTGGCGTTTCGCTGGTGTCGGCGTGGTATTGTCGGCGTAAGGCCTCGGCCGGTTTTGATCTTTTGGTGTAGGCATCATGAGCATTTGGAATAAGATACTCCTGGGTTTGATTACTGTGTGCTTGCTGGTCTTTTTTTACATGTCGGCGAGGATGTTAAAGACCCAAAGAAACTGGAGCACTTTGACCGAGCAATACAATAAACAAATCAGCGAGAAACAAAAAGAAAACAAAGTAACGGAAGAAGGCGGGATGGTTGGAGGCGAATTCAAGCCCGGCATAGAGCAACTTCGCGCCGAATTGAATAAGCTCACCGTCGATCGACAACGGGTATGGTACAAGTGCGATCCGAAGGTCGATATCAACCATCAGACACACACGGCAAGCATCAAAGTAACAGTAGATCTGCCCAATCCATCGGGCATCGCCGAAAAGAGCGTTATATACGTTTTTGAGGACGTGCCCGCGGCACAACAGGGCCGATATTTGGGCGTGTTCAAAGTAACCGCGGTTGCCGACAAGCAAATTACCTTGGAACCGATATTCAACTTAACGCCTGAGGATGAAAAAAAATTGGCCGAGGCCAAGCGCCCCTGGAACCTGTACGATTCGCTGCCACACGATAATCACGAGATCCTTGGGGAATTACCCGCGGTTGACGGCAAGTACGTGCGTCCGTTGCGCGATTACGCCTACCTTTTTGACGTCTACCGCATGAAAATTACCGAGCTTATCGACAAGGAACAAGCGGTCAAGGACGACAAACAAATGGTCGAAGGCGCCCTGGATGACGCCCGGCTTCAAGTCCAGTTCTACGAGAAACAGGGGACCGTTGTCAAAGCTTTATTAGCCGAAATTGTGCGCCAGCGCGACGCGGTGGCGGCACATCTCGATAAATTACGGAAAAAATTCGCCGAGGCAAAGGCTGCCGCGGCGGAATTGATTAAAAACAACAAGGCCATGGCCGGCCAGATCGCTAAAATCCAGTTGGATGCGACCCGGCGCATAGATGAGCGCACCCGCGCCATGGCGCAATCCGCCAACGGGGAAAAATAACGGCGTGGGCATCTACGATCGCGACTACTACCGCCGACCTCAGCCGGGTTTCTCGCTGCGCATGCCGCAGTCGATGGTCCTTACGCTGATTATCATAAACGCGGCCCTGTACCTGATCGACGGCCTCTTGTTTCAACACAATCACGCCCTGACTGAAAGTCTTGCGCTTACAAGTGAAACGCTCCGGTGCCCCTGGCTGTGGTGGCAATTCATCACCTATGGCTTTGTTCATGATCCGTCTTCAGTAATGCACATTTTCATGAACATGCTGCAATTGTGGTTCCTGGGCGGGGCGGTGGAACAGATTTACGGCAGCAAGGAATTCCTGCGTATTTATTTGGTAATGTTGCTCGTCGGATCGCTTTCTTTCGCACTTGGCTCTGTGGTTACCGGTGCAATTACCCATCAGGAGAGCAATTACAATCTGCTTGGCGCATCGGGCGCGATTTCAGGCATAGTCATACTATTCGTGCTGAATAATCCCCAAGCCACGCTGATGCTCTTTCCCATCCCCATTCCAGTCAAGGCCTGGGTGATCGGAGTTCTGTGCGTGGCTTATAACTTGTTCGGTGCAATAACTCCGCAATCGGGCAACGTGGCATACGGCGTTCACATAGCGGGCATTGTTTTTGCCTGGCTGTATTTTCAGCGGTGCTGGAACTTGGGGCGTTTTTTTGAAAATATCTTCCATAAGCTGAAGTTTTTCTCCCGACCAAAGTTTCGCATCCATAAACCCGACGAAGAATCGGAAGAACCGGATCTAAACGCCGAAGTAGATCGCATCCTGGAAAAAATCTCCCGCGAAGGCGAAGGCAGCCTCACGCGAAAGGAACGCCGAACCCTGGAAACAGCCAGCCGGCAATATCAAAACAAACGACGGTAAAAAGTGGGCGGTGGGCAGTGGGCAGTTAAGGGGTGGGCAGTTTATTGCCCACTTACTAAGAATTGAAACTTATTCAAAACGCTTGCGGTTTCGCGAATAAGCACTATTGCCCGGCGTATCTTTGGCGGCCCGAGAACTTTCTTCCGCGGCCAATAGTTCGTCTATCATGCCCTGTGCGTCGTTGGCCGCATTTGCCAGGCGCATCAGCCACATCGAGCAGAACAACCCGGTCGAGTCGAACAACTCCGGCTGGAAACAAGAAAGGATGCTGGAAGCGATCCGGCCGTTCAGATCGGCGTTTGGACTCTGCTGGGCCATTCCCTGTTGAAACGCCGCCTTGATGGAGGCAAGCACAAGCGGCCAGGCGTGTCGCCCGCCCGGTTGCCGGCATTGATAATGCAAATCTTGGGAAAAATCCATTGCCCGTCGCTGGTCCACGGCGAACTGGCAGCAGTCGTGCAATCCGGCCAAATATCCGATCAGCATGTCTGTCCAGCGTTCGCTGCGGCGGCGCAAAAGGTTGAGTTTCATGGCGTCTTCGGCGTCCACGCCCGGCCCGCCGACAAGCAGCGTCAACACGCGATGCCGGGCGTCCGTGTGTCCCAGCAATACGCTGCGGGCGATAGGCCCCGCGTCTTCGCCGCCGTGTTGCCTGTCGTGTGCGCATACCACGGCCGTCCACACTCGCGTAAGTATCTCGCCGGTGATGATTTCCTCCAACGTGCCGCGAACTTGGTGCCATTGTGTTTTATGCCACTTGGCATCGGCAGCCTTGGCGATGAATTCCCGCAGGCAGAATCCCCAACGATCCAGGCGGATTTTCGAGGCCGTCCAATACTCCTCCATCCCGGCCGCCGACAAGCGCTCCGCGCCGCGGACCAGCACCGGCCCGTGTGCGGAAATAATTGCCGAAAGTTCAACCAATTCGCGTGTGTGCATGAAAGGGGACAAGGTTCAGTGGTCAGGGTTCAGTGGTCAGGGTTCAGGGTTCAGGATATTAACGCTAAGATTTGAGGATAAAATTACCGGTTTGAGTCAATTTATCTTCGCGAAACCGCAAGCGGTTTTTCCTTTCTATCTCCTATCCTTTTTTTCATCCTTCATCCCTCAACCCTCATCCTTTCAAAGTCCCGGGAGAGCCCGAGGGGACCAAGGCTCTCCCGGCGTAAGTTACCGAGGAAATACAGGGGTGCAAACAAGATGCCGAAGCGGCAGGACACGGGCGGCTCATGAATGGAGGTTACCGCAAGTATCGTCGCATAATGATGTTATGTCGATGAGCCGGTTTTTGTAAGAAACAGCTTTTCCCGGCCGATGTTGCTTTACATCAACACCTTCCGCACACCACCGGCCACATAGGGCCTAGGCAATGTACATCGTCATTCAGCCATGCCTAAATCCGCCCGCCGATGGACGAGGCCTCAAGTTCACGCTAAATAATCAAATATCCGAAGGATTTGCCTGGATGCTTCGCCAAAGTTCCGAGAATTTATCGCGTACAAATGGATTTAATTGTTCGCGGAACTCCAGCGGCAAATTAAGGATGCGGATCAACTCTTGCACGTCGGCCAGGTCTTTCAGCCGAGCTGGATTGGACATTCCGGAAGCAAGTTTCAATTCGATCAAGGCCGGCAAGGCAAGCCAGCGGATGCCGTCCTTTTCTACAGAGGTTGGCTCAGGTTCAGGAAAGGCCACCGGCTTGGGTTTGCCATCGCCCGGATAATCGCCGGTGACGAGAAATTCAATCCGCACTCCACTTTCCGCATCGCGCAAATTTTTACTGCCCGAAAATAGCGGAAAATATCCCAAACCTTCCAATCTTTGGTGTATTTCCTTCAGATCGTCACGGCGGACAAGAATATCGACGTCTTCGGTGAATCTCCGCACACCGTGAAAGAACAACGCCATCCCGCCCGCCACGGCATAAGGGATTTTCAACTCGGCAAGTCGCCGGGTAATTTTTTCCAGGGTCAGATTGACCGCGCTTTTGCCTTCAAAGTGCATGCTTCCCTCCTGCAGTGCCCAGTGCAAGTCGTGGTTCAGATGTTGTTCGTAATCCATGATCTTGACCATTATAGCAGCCCGAAGGGCTTAAATATAACAGCCCAGGGCAACGCCCTGGGGAGAGAGATCCCAACAATTCACATTAAAGCCCTTAAAGGGCGAAATATTCTTTCAATCCCACACATATTGCTCATTGAATTGGATTCGATATTTTTTCA
>JBEKIK010000267.1:0-4238 GCA_050011795.1 Thermoguttaceae bacterium
GAGTGATTCCGCGTTTCCTCGAGCAAATACGGGCTGAGTTCGCCATCGGCGCTGGCCGGCTTGTCCGGATGGGTTCGCACGGCGTAGATCAGCGTGCGTTGCGTCAGCGTGCCGGGCGGCAGGTCGAGAATCACGGCCATCTTTTCCGGCGTGTACCAAAGACTCCCCGTGATGGGAAACGTGCTGATCACCGTGCCGTAGACTTGCGAATCCGGTTGCCGATAATCGATAATGGCAACACCCGGCTTGCCCAGCATTTCCTTGAAGGCCTCGTGTTCCAATAAGACCGTTTTTTTGCCGTCCACGATAATCGAGGCGTCCAAGGGCGCTTGCAGGCAAACGTAATCTTGCAGCTTGGAACGCACCGTGGGATCGTCCAGCGTTTCCGACTTGAAACGGTCGCAGTCGCGGTTGCCCGGATCGCGGAAATAAATCACGAGCATTTTGCCTTGCTTTTCCGCGATCCGCACGGCCCGGGCGTAATCGTCGTGCCAATTAATCGACGTAGTATCGTCGCTTGCTTTTTCGGAATGATCCACAAGGCCGTCCGTGTGAAACGGTTCAATTTCTTGGGAACATACGCACATCGAAAATCCGACAAGCAACAAACCGCTTGCCATGAAAGCGCCGGTTAAAAAAATCGATCTCATCATTTTTTTCTCCCATCATTGTGGACGTTAAGGATACTGAGTTGCGCCGATCTATAGGCAAATCACCGGGGTCTTGTATATTTACAGGGGGGGTGCGCAGACCGAGTTGTCAGATTGATTGGGGCCTATAGATCACAACAATTGGGGGGTGGATGCTATGCTTGCGGTGTGAAAGCGATTACCGGTTTTCGGTATAAGGTATTTTTGTGGGTATTATCAGAATTCCTTAATTACCAAATACCCTGTTGTTGATAAGGGCTATAAGTGGTAAGCTAGTCAACCGTCGGTGGCTGTGCCGGTTTGTGTGGAAGGGCAGTTGGCGCAGAGTTCGGCGGTTAGTAAAGTGGCATTAGTTTAGAGAAGTAAAATTTGGCGTCTATAACCCGGATTAACTATTTGTAGACCACAGATAATAAGGAATATCAGGATGAACATGTACAGGACATGTCTGATTTTTATGGGGGCGTTGTTATTATCAATGCCGGTGGCAACAAACATCGCTGTTGGCGATCAACCGGTTCCGGCAAAACAAGAATCGCCGGAAGGGATCATTGCCGCTTGCCAAGAGGCAAAATCTCAATACCGCCCGCTAACCAAAGAGGACCTCAAGTCGGTGAAAGCCGAACTGGTCGAGGCCCTTGCCCGGCTCGATGTCCAGTTGAAAGCGGCCGGCGCCAACGGCGAGGACTGGCGGCAATTCCTGCTTTGGGAAACGCTGCAAAAAGAGTTGCAAAAGGAAGGCGCTCTGGATCAGAAGGTATTGAACGAGGTTTGCAGCCGTTATGCCTCGGGCAATGAGGGACTGGGGTTGATATGGTTTGTCGAGGCTCGATCGGCCTTGTGGCGCTTGCTGAAGGCGGACGAAGCCATCGACAATCCCAAAACAAAAAACACTTACGAACGCATGTTGGATAATCTGAGCAATAATTTAAAGTCCTTTGCAGTCAAACCGACGACGGAAAACACGCTGGGCATCAGCGAATCGATACGTTGGCTGCAAAACCTTCAACAGGCGCCGGAAGTGGTCCAGGCCGTCCAGCGGCAGTTCATCCGACCGAACCTGTACGGCGAAGCATCCGCGGAGTTTGTCGCCGCCGGCATGGCCGATTCCGTCGATGACAACACCGCCATTTGCGATGAAATCCTTGGGACTTCGATTTCCGGTTCCGCCCATACCGTGGGCCAATCCACCGCGGAACTGAGTCCAGACGCCAACCTGGGCGTGATCGACGCGCTGCTGTTTGCCACCGCATACAGCTCGACCGTCGGTTCTCACGGCCCGGTGTGCATTTATACCACCGGCACGACCCAAATCGGGGCCTGCAAACGGATCTGGATAAATGAATATGGATTCTTTTCCTGCCCGGCGGTATCCAACGCCGTCACGCAAACCTGCATCAACGATATTCAAGCCCGCAGGAGAATCGTCGAACGCATTGCCTGGAAAAAAGCCTGCCAGCAAAAACCGAGCGCGGAATGTATTGCATCGTCTCATGCCGAACAACGGGCGAACAAGCGCGTCGACGACAAGGCCGCGGAAACGCTGGACAAGGCTCAACAGGATTTCATGAAAAAATTTCGCCGCCCTTTGTGCGATCACAAATTATTCCCCGAGCAATTGCGGTTCAACACCGATAAGCAGGAGTTACATGTAGTGTCGCTGCAAATCGGCAGCTCCCGGCTGGCTGCGCCCACGTCCCCGCCCAGTGCGATTAAGGCCGACCTGGTCCTGCGCGTGCACGAATCGTTGGTCAACAATTTCGCCCTGGACTCCCTGGGCGGCATGACCGTGAATGAAGATAATTTCCAAAAAGCCCTGAACGACATGTTCCCCCAACCATCGGAGGAAGCGAAAGGCGATGAGAGTCAGCCAAACCCTACTGAAGGGCAAAAGCCAAAGCGACTTAGTCTGCGCGACAAAATGAAACGCGACAAGAATCAACCGCCCTGGACGATCACCTTTGCCACGCGCCAACCCATATCGGTGACTTTCAGCGACGAGGGCTTCAAAATCATTATCCGGGGCACCAAATTCATAAACGGCGATAATTCCTGCGACGACATGGATGTAACCGTCGTCTATAAAATCGAAAAAACCGACGCCGGCTTTAAAGCCGTCCGGCAAGGCGAGATCCAGATCTTTCCGCCGGGCCGTCATCAACTCAGCGGCAAGGAGATTGCCATAAAAGAACTGCTGACCAAGCGCTTCAGCAAAATCTTCGAGCCGGAAATTTTAGGCGAGGGATTTGTCTTCTCGGGAAAACTGAAAAAGGTGGGCGAAATGCTGCCCGTCGATGTCCGGTCCAGCGACGGCTGGCTTACCATCGCCTGGAACCGCGCCCAAGCCGGTAAAAAACTTAATTGAGGATAGCCCGGAATCAAGAATTATAAAAAATAGGCGTATTTAGCCTCCGGTGAACACACCGGGGGCCCGAGGTGTATTTTTTCCTTCGCCGTGTCATGCCAAGCGCAAACCCTTGGGCAGCGATTCGCCGAAAACCAGGTTTTGCTCGCTTGTGTCCAGGCTGCCGGCGCGGCGGACGAGTTCGATAAAATGATCCGGGGCCCCCACGGAGGCGAGAAAATCGCAGGCCATCCGCCGTGGTTTTTCGGAAAGATCGCGGTAGCGGTCGTCGGTTCGCCGGGCGATCTGCATCACGGCCAAGGGCGTTTCCACCTCTCCGCCGGCAAGGTCCAACAGCCGCAGAAGCCACTCGGAAGCCGTATCGGCCGGAGTCACGGAATTTAGCGGGCCGTACAACGGCACTCGTGCGCCGATCCGGCCGATGGCCCAGATGATCGGCTGCCGCACCGGAGAGATCTTGGGCTTGGGCAACAGATCGAGCAGCATCGCGCCCAGTTCGATTTTCAATTCCACGGGCAGGATTTCCAGCGCGCCGAGCAAGCGCCACATTTCGGCGGTTTCGCGCGAGGCGAAACTCAGGTCTCCGCCGCGTCCCTTGCCTGTGGTCAGTTGCCGGTGCAGGCCGCGGATGGGTCCAAGAAGCGGCTCGGCCAGGGCCTGCTGCTGACCCGCGCCCAGCCCGCCGCAGATCCGCCGCCAAAGGATCCAGCCTTCGGCCCGGCTTGCGGGGAAGGCGAATTTTCCTTGCAGCGCGGTCCAGGTTTGCGTCACGCGCCAGTCGTCCACGGCAAGGCCGAATCCCGGTCGCAGGGCGAATCCCAACAGGTTCAGCCAGCGGATTTCGTGCACCGCGCCGCGGTGCCGCCCGGCCTCGAACTCCATCAGCGTCTCCCACATCCGCCGGCAAAGCGAGGTGGGCCAGGCATTGCGGTTCATACCGGTGGCCGCGGTCAATCGCTTGATCAATCCTTCCGGTTTGTCGCGGCCGTCGGGTCCGAATGCCCCGCGAATGAGTTTTTCGCATTCCAGCCGCACGGCCTCGTCGATGAAACCCTCTTGTTCCGCTGCCGACTGGTGGGCGGCGACGTCGGTTTGCGTGGCCGAACGAACGTCGAATTGCAGACGCCAACTCCGCCGGCCGCCGACTTCGCCGCACCACAGCTCTAGCGTGCCGATCTCGGTCAGCCGGGCGTGAAGGGCCACCGAAACGATCTCGGCCTCTC
>JBEKIK010000268.1:0-6089 GCA_050011795.1 Thermoguttaceae bacterium
GGTGGCGGTTACGATGCTTGGCGTTGCCTGGGCCGCCGTGGATACGGTGGGCGCGGTATTGGCGCTGGTTATGGATACGTTTGAGAATTCCGTGGTGCTCGATAAGTATGTGCCATCGGAGCAGACCGCCAGACCTCCAAGTGTTAAGGTGTTCATGCTGATCGTCTGTGTCGAGCCAACCTGAGTCCAAGTCGAGCCGTCCGTGCTATAGTAGCCGGAAAAGCTGCTGCCCGAGCGAACCAGTTTCAACCAGATCGGCAAAGCCGTATAGTATGTGTAGCCATATTTTACGGATCCACCATCGCTTGAGCGGTAATAGAAGAAAATGTGCTTATTTGTATCGGCGGCCACGACAATACTGGCATAAGCCGAGGTGCTGGAGGTCGATTTGCGGATCATCAATCCGCTCGTTCCGGTCGCTGAGTCCTGGGAAACCACCTGGCAAATAAGTGTGGAGTTGCCAATGAGTCCCTGCGTGGCGAATTGGAGCCCGTCGGGCGAGTTGGCATTGGAACCGGTGACAGTGAAAATGCCGCTGGAGTACGTGGTGCGGCCGGCAACGCCTACCGAGCCGATGTCCTGCGAAACCCAGGGGCTGATAAGAGGAATGGATGCGGCAGCTTGGACCGAGTTGTCGCTCCCACCCGATGAGCTTACGGCTGAAACGACGTAATAATAGGTTCCTCCGCTGGCCACGGTGGTATCAGAGTAGCTGAGACCGGTAACACCGGTGGCGATGGTGTAAAAAGGCCCGCCGCTGTTGTCTGAACGCTTTACCCTGTAACTTGTGGCGCCCGAACTGGTGGTCCAGGTCAAATCGATTTCGCTTGACGAAGCGACCGTCACCGCCAAACCGGTGGGGGCGGCCGGCGGTACAAGACTGCTTTGGACCACATAAATATTCGGCGTGGGCGGAGTGGACATTCCATAGCCGAGGTAAAAACTGGTATGGGCCGGCTGATTGTAGGCCACGTTCTGCCAGGCTATCGACTCTCGATATTGAAGGTCGTCCATTAGGGTGTAAATTCGCGTGGTGGTCACGTCGGTGGTGGTATAAATACGGAGTTCCGAACTGTCGGAGGCCCGCCAGATCACCTCTTCGCGCCAATCGCCAAGGATGTCGGCCACCAGACAGGGAGTGCTTTTCGTGCCGTTATTTGAAGAGCAACCCGTGGCCGTCAACAAGGTGGTTTCACCACTGGTGGAGTACTTTGTAATGCTAATGCCGTTCTCCAATTCGCGGCTTGTATCGCCGTCCCACCAGACCAACATATTGTCGGACGACGGCGGACTCGCGGGGGTGACGCCATCAGATTTCATGACGACGTTGCCGTTACAATCGTATAAATAGGAAATGTGCGCTCCCCAGCACTGTGCCCCTACCATACCATTTATAATATTGTCAGCGCGCCCCCTATCTGTATCCCCGCTATATGCTTCTCCCCAGAGTATCTGGCCGGTATCGGCGTCGTGCATCTCGTAAGCGTCGGTTCCGCCGGATTCATGGATTTCGTATACTTCCAGGCCCGGGCGGTTCGGATTCAGATCGCCCACGTCCATGGCGTCGCCGTGGCCCAGGCCGGTGGTATAAAGCGGTTGACCGTTGTCATCGATGACGCACGCGCCGTAAATGATTTCATCCTTTCCGTCGCCGTCGACGTCGGCAATGCTGAGACTATGATCTCCTTGGCCAACGTAGGCGCTGTTGATGTTGCCGTCCTGTCCCACGGCGGCTTCAAAGGTCCAGACGCGGGTAAGCGTTCCGTTGCGGTAATTCCATGCCACAATAAAGTTCTTTGCCGTGGAAATGCCGCTTTGTGGGCCGTAATATCCGCGACATTCAATCAGGCTTGGTCGCACGCCGTCCAGGTATGCCACTGCGGCCAGATACCGATCGCAGCGATTGCCGTAGGTGTCGCCCCAACTGGATACGGTGCCCCTGGCCGGGTAGTAATTGGTGGTGACCATAGTGTAAGGGGCGGTTTTCATGGCCACTTCGGCGCAGCCGTCGCCGTCCAGATCGTAAGCGATGATTTGCGTGTAGTGTGCTCCGGCGCGAATGTTTTTGCCCAAATCAATCCGCCACAACCGAGTGCCGTCCAATTTGTAGGCGTCGACATAGACGTTTCCGGTATATCCTGATTGCGAATTGTCTTTGGAATTCGAGGGATCCCATTTCACTATAATTTCGTACTGGCCGTCGCCGTCCAGATCGGCCACAGTGCAATCGTTCGCGCTGTAAGTGCAAGTTACCCCATCGGGCGTGGTCACTCCGGCCGGAATCTGCAAGGGAACGCTCAAATACTGCTGTGCCGAGGCGTTCGCGCCCAGGGTGTACGATTCGCTCTGATCCTGTTCCACTCCGCTTAACACGGTGCGGACAAAGTACGTGTTGGTCTTTGTGGTATCTACGCCGGAATCGAGGTAATTGGTGGAGTCGGTAATCACCGAACTGTTGAGTTTCACGGCCGTTGCGCCGCCAGTGGAGCGATAAATATTAAAACCGATGGAACTGGAATCGGTGGCAAACAGGCGCCAGCCCACATAGACCGAGCCGCCGCCTTCGTTTATTGCCACCACCCCGCGGTCCAGAGATTCCATTTGATGGGCCGAGGAAGAAGTCTCCGCGTCCTCCACTACTGCCACTGATTGCATGCCCGTGCTATCCGTAGGCAACACCACCGCCTCTAAGTTTGTAGTAGTGCTGCTGAGCACACAGCGAGGTTCGAGCTTTTCGAATAGCAGCCGGCTGTTGTAGCCCTGGGCAGAATATGAGGATTTCCTTTTCCCCTTTGAAGTGGAGCGGGGGCTTGATCCTTGATGTTTTCCAAAATAAGGAAACATGATTTCCTTCCCGCTTGTTGTGCGTTGCGGCAAAAGGGTGGGTGCGAGATGACTGCGCTTAACCTTGCCTAATGCCGTCGATTATTCTTCGTTTACGATAATTATTTACATAATTTGCCTACTTTATTACCTTCATCCATTAAATTATGTTAATTGAAAACATGTATAATTGCAACATTTTTTATATGTTTTAAGCAAAACATAAATAATTGCCCCAGAGGATGTATTGTTTTTTTAAAGAAAGAACCGCGAGCAACTTTTCAAAGACAAAGAATAGTAGGGGAGGTTGGGACTAAATGGCTCTGCCGAGTGCATTAGGCTTTTAAAAATCTATTCCGCATTGGTATTTGGTTTGCGGATGTCATTCTCCTGAGCCGAGATTCCGCAATTTGCCCGGATCGGTGGATATGTTTTATTACATGAACGTTTTGTGATAGGCTTAAATAATCAATCAGACACGGAGTTTAGTAAATTTTAGATGCTGCCCCAATATGCGGTAATAATGTAAGTCTTTATATGTATTCAAGCCATAATCCATCGATCACACAGTCCGCGGTTCCTCCGCAAATCATTGTGCGCGAAACCGTGTGCAAGACGATTTTGAACAAAAGTTCGATAAGCGATTATTCGCTGAACTGCTACACCGGCTGCGCGCACGGCTGCGTTTATTGCTACGCCCGATTTATGGAGAGGTTCCATCCCCACGACGAACCTTGGGGCAGGTTCGTCGACGTGAAGATCAACGCCGTCGAGGTTCTCAAGCGGCAGTTGCGCAGATCGAAGCCGGGCGCGGTCTTTATCAGCAGCGCATGCGACGCCTGGCAGCCGGTCGAGGCCGGATATCGCTTGACCCGCCGCTGTTGCGAGCTGCTCTTGGAATTCGGCTTCCAAGTGAACCTGCTGACAAAAAGCGCCCTGGTGACGCGCGATCTGGACATATTTTCCGGTCGTGATGTAAACGTCGGCGTGTCGATAGCGACGCTCGATGAGCGACTGCGTAAACTATGGGAACCTCGATCCGCAAGCGCGGAGGAACGATTGCAAGTCATCGAAGCGGCCCGAAAGGCAGGGCTGAAAACCACCATCATGTTCGCCCCTTTGCTGCCTTTCCTATCCGACGGCCCGGATTCACTCGATCTGATGTTCCAACGCGCGGCCGATTTGCAGGTCGATTCGATATTGGTGGACGCGCTCAATCCCAGGCCCCGAGTCTGGCCCTCGGTGGCAGGCCTGTTGCGAGACCACTTTCCCGAACTGCGGGAACGCTACTCCAAAATCTTGTTCAATCTCAAGATCCGTGCGGAGTACCTTGCACGATTCCGCAACGCGGTCGCACTCGCCGCCGAGCGATTGTCTTTGACGGATCGGGTCACGGAGTGCTTTTAAGCCGCTTTACAACCGTCCCGCAGGCGAATATGATTAATCAAATTCTATGGGAGAATATCTTATACGGAGAATCCCGATAGATTAGAATCGCACTATTAAATCCTGAAAGGAAAGAACAATGGGAATGACTGTCACACTGGATCGTATGATTCACACCAATGCCATCCACCATGAATTGGGCAAGGAAATCGGCCTGGAGGGCTGCTGTGCGTTTGGGGGCAAGGGCTTGGACCTGAACCCAATCGACCTGATGGCGATGGGTTTGGCCTCCTGTCTGATGATCGTGATGGCAAAGTCAGCCGAAGGCAAAGGCTTGGACTTGACAGGAACGTGGGCCGAAACGGGCTACACGCTAAAAGACTACAAGATTGACTCCTTCACGATCACCATTCATTCGCCCTTTACCCCTTCCAAAACTGAGCGGGCTTTCCTGGAGCAAGACAGCCATCGGTGCCCGGTATACCTATCCGTAAAGGATAGCGTTAACGTTAAGGTGGCGTTTGAATGGGGCGAAAAAGCCGCCCCGGCAACGAAAAAAGCGTATAAATCGTGCTCTCAGTGTGCATGATTCAATTTGCTTGTGCATTATCTTGGTTCCGTCGACTTGACCGTATGGGGATTACCTAGAAAACAAAGTTTTCGGATAGTTTCTATGGAGATGCAGCATGAATCGTTGGCAGCCATGTCGCTCTTGGATGTTGATTGGGATTGTGTGGATTGTATTTTTCCCGATTAGTGCCGCCGGGCAATTGCTGGTGGCCGATCGCGTCAGCAATCAGATCCTGGAGTACAATCTCGATGGCAGTTTTCGCAGGGTCGTAGTCGCCTCGAACTCCTCCCCTTTGTCTACTCCCGCCTCCATGGCATTTGGTAGCGGAACCGATCTATTCGTGACAAGCCAAGGCTCTGGAAATGTATTACAATACAACTGGGCGACCGGAGCGTACTTGGGGGTCTTCGCCTCGGGACTCTATGGTCCAAGCGGCTTGCTTTTTGACAATGCCAACAACCGCCTATACGTCAGCGAGTTCGGTAATTTCGACGGCCAGGAGATCGTTTGTTACAACGCCTCCAGCGGCGCGGAAATCGCGCGATTCGGAAATGGGAGCGGAGGCGCCGCTCGCGCCGACATGACGATGGGTTCGGACGGGAAACTTTACGTCAGTGACTGGTATGACGGACAAATTATGCGATTCAATCCCGCAAATAACTACTCGGCGGAGGTTTTCGCCGGGGCGGCGAACTTATGGGGCTCCAATGGCCTTCTGTTCGATCCCAGCGGCAACTTGGACGTCGTCGGAATGCTATCGAATAATGTTTATCAGTTCAACGGAAGCGGCGCGGCGGTCGGCGAACTTGTGCCGGCGGCGGGCGGCGGACTGAATTTCCCTTCCGATGTTGTAATCGATCCAGACGGAAATCTGCTTGTATCCAACATGGGCGATTACATAGCCGATGGATACATCGGTAAATATAATTTGACAACGGGCGCCGCCATCAACTCCAGTTTTATCACATTCAGCGGATCCACTCTGGTTCAACCGACCGCCCTGCTGATCGAGCCTTACGCGGTTTGGACCGGCGGCGCGGCCGGGATCGGCTGGAAGAACTCCGCGAATTGGGGCGACACTGCCCCGGTCGATCCGGCCGCCGTACGCTTCGGCGCCGTCGCAGCCGGCGGGCACGTCGACAACAATAACGACTTTGATCCGGGCACGCAATTCAACGGGATCGCCTTCGCTGCCGACGCCCCGCAGTACACGCTTCAAGGAAATGCCATCAAACTGGGAGGCCCGGTCATTAATCAAAGCAATCACGACCAGGAGATCGACCTGGCCATGGAACTGGTCCTAGGCGGA
>JBEKIK010000269.1:0-4236 GCA_050011795.1 Thermoguttaceae bacterium
GGGGATTAGGGATTAGGTCTGTAGGGTGCGTGCAACGCACCCGTATCCTTGTCATTGCCCTCATTGGTGCGTTTCACGCACCCTACGGACTAGCGGGAGCTGATGAGTAATGAACCGTAATAAACTAGACTAATCAGGAGGCCGGAAAAAGTGTAGTTATTCGAGCCGCGTCACGAAACCCTTGAGTAAAATAACATCTCGGTTTGGCAAAGATACCGTTCGACATGATAGGCAGGCGCCGGCTTGCCGGTGAATGTCCGCTCGATGGTAGGGTTAGCGATCATCGCTATCCAGTTTGTAGCGAATCTCACTTGATACTTCTCTATGCCCATCCACAGCGGTACCTGCGCATAAGACGTTCATGCGAGTCTCCTTTTCGGTGCCATCCGGCATTCGGTAGGAGAAACGGAGGTGTTCGTAGAAGTTTTGCAGTTCTGTGAACTGACCATTAGTCGGATTGTACGATCCATCGCCCTTTAGTAGCAGCAAGGCGTCTGTTCTACCCTCTCCGCGAATGTCCGTGCATTCGTATGTTATCGAAAATTCCAAGAACAAGAGATTAGGATTCTCAGTCGCAAACAGTTTGTAAATAACTGGTTTCCCACGGGCGAGATCAAGGCCCGCCCAATTCAGGAATCCGTATACGCTCTTATGCTGCTCTTTAAGGAAAGCTTCAGCGAGGATATCCTCATTCAGAGTAATCGGTTTTCGGAACGACTGGAGTAATTCGCTTAGTGAAGCCTTGATCTGCAACTGGTTTTTTTTACCAGAAATTTCTTCTTTAAGGTTTTGGGCAAGCCCATTTTCGTATTTGCGGTCTTTATAGAAGGCCTTATCTGAGGTGACCAGGACAACAGAACCTGAAGCAAGCAATTCCAAACAGTCTGCCCAAAGAACGCCATCTTTAAATTCCTGACTCTTGTCACTTGGAGGCAACTTTTCAACTGTCTTGATAAAAGAGCTTCGAGCACTATCCAGAGTGAATGGCACTTCAATCTTAGCAACTTCCACTGAAGCAAAGAGTTCTCCTACCTTTGCTTGAACGTCTACATCAGTAGGGAGGACGATTTCCTTGAGCTTGCCAAAGGCTGTGAGAAGTTGCATGTAGTTTGTTCGAATCTTTTCGATATGCTCGCTAAGGCGGTTCTGAAGGTTGTGCTGGACTTCCAGTCGAACGACTTCGGGGATGGCGAGACAGGCTTTGTTTTGGTTCAGAAAAAACTTTGCTGCCGCACCGGCACCGGACCTTAGCCCAAGCTCTGAGAGCCAAACATTTGAATCAAAGACGACGATCATGGTCGGCGGATTATCTTACTGGGCGCTAACTTACCATGTAACGCGACTTCCACTGCTGTTAGAATAGTAGTGTGCGCTCCACAAAACAAGTGGGGGCTTAGCGAACTGCTTGACGGAGACTATTCCGACCGGAATCCTTGTGTCAGGCTTGGTTCCGACAAAAGTATGACTTGACGGGACACGAATACATCGCATCGAGCACCTCGAATTTGGGTTGATAATCGGAACTGCATTGCAGGAATTAAAAGACGTTGAATGTCGCAATTAATTTTTTGATTCCTAAACTAAACCATTGCCTTATGCTACATCTTGTGCCCAGTCGGGGCAATTGATAATAGCCTAGCAATTCAGAGATCGTCCACCTTTTGTGGAAATATAGATAACATTATTAAGCCCAAAGGGCTTCAATATGATAGCCCAGGGCAACGCCCTGGGTATAGGGAAAGACCAGCACATCATTAGGCCTGTAAGGCCGTCATAGAACTGGAAAAAAGCAAGCAGTTATGCCGCCCTTTCAGGGCTTTAGGTTTGTTGGAGGCACCTTTTCCCAGGGCGTTGCCCTGGGCTGTCATATTTTCAGCCTTTCAGGCTGGAGCATATTTTCAACCTTTCGGGCTGGAGCATATTTTCAACCTTTCAGGCCGGTGGCCGGGCCTTGTCGGCCCGGGTGAACCACATATCCACCGGACCGACACGGTCCGGCTCTGTTTTTTTGTGGGCTCTACTTTTTTAGTGGCGATTCCAGGCTGTGTTAGCAGCGTCGACCGGCGATGCGTCGAGTATCTGCACGGCCACGTCGTCGATCCAGGCTTCGCCCAGGCCGGTCAGGGCGAAGGTGACGTTTATTGTTCCGGACTGGGGCGCAATGCGATACAGGGCGAATTCTTGCCAGCCGGATGTATGGCCCACGCGGTCGGCCAGGGCCTCGCCGCCAAGGGAATCGAAGATCATCAGCCCGTCCACGCTGCCGGTGATCGGACTGGGCACATTCACCCAGCCGTGGATGCACACGATTTGCCCGGCCTCGAGCATAATCGAGGGGCCGATGAACCTGATGGGCGGAGTTTCCAGCATGGCCGGCGGATGTTTAAGGTCGTCGGCCGTGACCGATAATTTTAGTCCCAATGCCCCGCCGTGGGCCGAGCCGGCCATAAGGTCAGCGGCCGTTTGCACGCCCGGGCCGGTGCTCTTCAGATATCGCCACCCGGCCTGGAACATCAGGTTGAGATTTTCGAAATCGCCGCCGGCCAGCAGGTTCGGGCCGAATCGGGCGGAGCGAATGCGGTTGACCAAGCGCCAGTGACAGGGCAGAGTTTGGAAATCCAGGGCGGCCGGGCTGGTGGTCATAGAGGCGATTTTTTTGTCATCGACTGCCTCGTCCCAGTAAAATCGCTCGACCGCGCGCAAGGAACTCATTGCCCGATCCGCGCCGAGTTTCGCGGCCGCATATTCCCGGGCGGCGAGTTGAGCGTCGCACCATTGCAGACTTTTTTGCGCGGCATCGAGCAATGCCGGCGGCGGGACTTTTGCCCCGGGCCGCTGATCCAATTGCCCGGCGATCCTTTGCACCGTATAAAGTTTATGCACGGCCAGATCGCGATCCAATTGGGCAGCCAAGCGTCCAATGTCGGCCGAATGCCGCGTAATGCCGCTGATTACCGTTGGATCCTGAGCCAAAAGCACCTGGGCCGTCAGGCCGAATTCGGCCAAAGTCACTTGCATTCCGCCGGCTACGCGCTTGTGGGAAATGGGTTTGACACCGTCAGGATTCATCTCGAAGGCCACGGCCGATTCCGGCACTCCCGGCGCAAGGAGGGAAAGATTTTTCGCCGCCGATTGCGCGGGCACGCATTGCGCCCCGGGCGAATACCATATAGGCAACAACAATCGGGCGTGTTCGGCTTGAAGAATCGCGGCGACAACTTCTTTCTTGCTGCTCGTGCCGGTGGTCACAAAATCGCCGGCGGCCGCCCAAGGCTCGATCAGTTCCAGTTCCAAATTCAACAGTTGCAATGCCAGGGCGCGATGCCGGGTCTCCGTGTCAAGCGCATCCAGCGGCGAGGAAGAAAGAAACAGCAGTCCGCGGGTGTCCGAGGCCACGGCCGTAAGGGCCATAAGCTGCATCTGTTCGAAAGAAACTTCCAAAGGCGTTGTGCTGCCCGGCTCCAATGCGGCGATCTGTTGGCGGAGAGATTCGTTGGTCTGTGTCTGGACAGTGGTCCAGACGGGCGTTCCGGGCCGGGCCAGAAGCGGCTGACGGCGGACCCACGTGCCGTAGTCGGCCAGTTCCATGCTGGTGCCCAACGGCCGCCGGTCGATAAGCAGAATTAGACTGTTGTCCAGCCGGCTATATCCGCGCAGATCGGCGCCGGGATGGCAGATCAGAGGCCGCGCGCCGCGGCGGTCCGCACTGCGAATTTGTTCGGCCCAACGGCGGGTGGTTTCCAGGCGTTCGGTCGGCAGATCGCCGCCTAAGTCCCACATTAACACCGGATCGAACGCCGGCCCGACATCGCTTAGCGCGGCCGCCGGGTCGTTGATGCCGTCGGACCCCGGCGGGCGGGGCGCGGGACAGATCACCCACAGACCGAGCTTGTCGGCCTCCTCCAGGATTTCCTGGGCAGGCAGCCGTTTTAGCCAGACCGTATTGAAGCCCAATTTCTTCAAGTCCTCCAGCGGCTCGCCCTGATGCTCGATTGCACGGGGGAAAAAAGGCCGGCCATCGACCGTGAGCACAGAACCCGAGAGCTTTACTTCGTGCCGCTTGGGTTGAATTGGAACGAACGACCCGGTTCGGGAAGGATCGTTGCCGGCAGGCGCATTGCCTATCCGGGGCAAAGGATTGACCGAATGGGCTTGTGCCTGGGCCGACGTGCCGACGTATCCGGCGACGTCTAAATCGTCGATCCATACGTTCGTCACGCCCGGCCCGCCGTAAAC
>JBEKIK010000270.1:0-4235 GCA_050011795.1 Thermoguttaceae bacterium
AGCCTGGCAACGCCGCCGCAATTCCTCCGGCAAAGGAGTGGATTGGCAATTCACTACTCCTAAAGCAAGGATAAAACTGAAACGATTATATCCACAATATTAGTTGTGGTTAGGTACTAGTTGATCATAAATGATAACGTCAAAATGCGGTGACTTTTCACTGCTCTTGAGTCCAATGGAAACGATATAACCGGGCGTCACTCCGTATCGCTTTGGCAAGAAACTGGAGAGCCATTTTCTTAGTTCGGCCTCTGCGACTTTTCCATGAAACGTTTCTACTTCATGTGATTTTGCTTTCTCCCTGGCCCTATCGAAAGCATCGAGCATCTCCTTCCGAGATGTCAGGAACTGCTTCCATCCCTGAACAGGCAATTCTATCTTTAGCTTGTCAGACATCGCAAGAGCCCTTACTTGCCCATTAACTAGATTTTCACTTCTGCTATTGTAGGCGGTCACGCATGTCCCCACAAGCGGGGCGTGGTTTCTGGACTCCCCGTCCACGCCACTTGAAAACCCGGTAGGGTGTGTCCACATAATTCAACCATTCTGTATATAAATCTATAAGAATATTTGGACACCCTGCATGACTTTTATCTCCATCCCCGGCCGTTGCCGTTTTTTGTGCCGACCGTCGGTGCGGCAGTTATTAGGCGGAAATTGCCTTGGCCTAAAAGTTCGTCCACGCGGGTGCGCATTTCGGCGTTGATGGTTAGTGAGAGGTCGGAGCATTTGCAGGAGACTTTGCTGCCGTCGGCCAGGCAGATCATTAGTTGCAGTTCGGCCTTGCCGGGATAGCCGCGGAGGATCTCGTGGAGCTTTTGGAGTTTTTCCGGGCCGTGCTGCTCTTCGGAAACGCGGATCAGCACGCCGCGGGTGTATCGGGCGGACAAATCGGCCAGGGGAATGATCTCGTTTACGATCAGATTCACCTCCTCGCTGCCGGGCCGCTTATCGACCGCGCCGCGAGCGACCACGATGGCGTCGGGCTTGATCATTTCTTCATACATCGCGAACTGTTCAGGCCAGCAGATGCAGCGGATAAGGCCCTCGGTATCTTCCAGGTCGAACATGGCGTAGCGTGTCGGCCGGCCCGGATCGGCACGCTTGGAATGTTTCACGGCGATGGCCGAAACCAACCCGCCCAGCATCACCTCGGTGCGATGTTCCAACTTCGCGGCGGCCTCGGTGGTGTGCGAGCAATATGACGATAGAGTACCGAGATGTTCGCTTAGCGGATGGCTGGTCAGGTAAAAGCCCAGAACTTCTTTTTCCCGGGCCAGTTTTTCTTTTTCATCCCAATCGGGCAATTCGGGCAGCAAGGTGGCGTCGGTTTCAGCCGGTTCGTCGGCTTCATCAAACAAACCGCGCTGCCCGGAGCGCCGGTCTGCCGCTGCGGCGACCCCCGATTGCAAAGCCCGATCCACGGCGGCGAACACTTGCGAACGCCGCGCCCCCAGCGTATCGAACGCCCCGGCCTTAACTAGCGATTCGATGGCCGTGCGATTTACCGCGCCCGGATCGAGCCGCTCGCAAAAGTCGAATATACTGCGAAACGCACCCCGGGCTTTGCGCTCCTGGACGATCGCCAAGGACGCGGCCCCTCCGCAACCCTTGATGGCCGACAGCCCGAAACGGATTTTTCCTTCAGCCACCGAAAAATCCACCTCCGAGGCGTTCACGTCCGGCGGCAGCACGGCGATGTTCATCCGCTGGCAGTCTTCCAAATGCTCGACGAGCGAATCTTTCCGCTTGAAATTCCGCCCGGGAATATCGCTCGACAAAAGCGCGGCCATGAATTCCACCGGCCAGTGCGCCTTCAGATACGCCGTCATGTAGGCGATCAGCGCGTATGCTGTTGAATGGCTTTTGTTGAAGCCGTAGCCGGCGAATTTTTCAATCATGCCGAACAGCTCGGCCGCTTCCTTTTTCGACAGGCCCTTTTCATGCGCGCCGGCGACGAACTGCTCGCGGTACTTGGCGATCGATTCCAGTTTCTTTTTACTTATGGCCTTGATGCAACTGTAGGCGTTGGCCAGTTCGATGCCGCCCAGGCCGCTGATGATCCGCATCACCTGTTCCTGGTAGACCATAACGCCGTGGGTTTCTTCGAGGACTTCCTTCATCAGCGGATGTTTGTACTCGGCTTTTTTCCGGCCGTGTTTTACCTGCATGTACTCGTCGATCATGCCGCCTTCCAGCGGGCCGGGCCGATAAAGGGCGTTGGTGGCGATGATGTCCAGGAAACTGTCGGGCTTCATCCGCTGCAACAGATCGCGAATCCCCCCGCTTTCCAACTGAAAAACGCCCTTGGTCTCGCCGCGGCAAAGCAGGGCAAAGGTCTCTTTGTCGTCCAGCGGGAATTGATACGGATCGACCAGTTGGCCGGTGGTCTCTTGGATCAGATCGACCACTTTCGAGAGGATCGTCAAGTTCCTCAGCCCGAGAAAATCCATCTTCAACAGCCCTGCCCGTTCCACGTCGCCCATGGCCCATTGCGTGATCACTTCTTCCTTGTTTTGCACGTGCTGCACCGGGGTGTATTCGGTGAGCGGGCGGTCGGCGATCACGACCGCTGCGGCGTGCGTGCCCACGTTGCGGGCCAAACCCTCGATCTGCCTGGCCAGATTCAACAGTTCGCGGACCTGGCCGTCGCCCTCGTAGATCTTTTGCAGGCCCTCGCTTTTTTCCAGGGCTTTTTCCAGGGTGATGTTCAATTCATCGGGCACCAGGGCAACCACGGCGTCTACTCGCGGGATGGGCATCCCCAACGCCCGGCCCACGTCGCGGATGGCCGCCCGGGCCTGCAACGTGCCGAAGGTGCCGATCTGCGCCACGTTAGCCATGCCGTACTTGTCCTTGACGTACTGGATTACTTCATTGCGACGCTGCTGGCAGAAGTCAATGTCGATATCCGGGGCCTCGCGCCGGCTCTCGTCGAGGAACCGCTCGAACAACAGATCGAAATCCAGCGGGCAAACGTGGCTAAGATGCAAGGCGTAGGACACAAGCGATCCCACACCTGAGCCCCGCGCGGTGGCGGGAATCTTTTTCGATCGGGCGAAGCGCACGAAATCCCACACGATGAGAAAGTAATTCGCGAATCCCAACTTGTTGATCACGGCGAGTTCGCGCTCCAGGCGGGCCGTCACTTCGTCGGAAAGCTTTCCGTCCTTCAAGCGATCCTCGCGATGCGCATAGCGCTCGTTGATTCCGGCCAGGCACAACTCGCGCAGATAATCTTCCGAAATCTTACCCTCCGGCGGCGTAAAGACCGGAAAATGCCGGCGGCCCAACTCCAATTCGATGTCCACCGAATCGGCTATCTCCTGCGACCGGCGGACCGCGTCTTCCTGCCCGGGAAAGGCCGCGTACATTTCCTCCGGACTGCGCAGATAAAACTCGTTGGTCTCCATGCGCATGCGGTTGGTGTCGGTGCGGAATTTGCCGGTGTTTACGCAGAGGAGAATATCCTGGGCCTCGGCGTCTTCGCGGCGGACGTAATGCACGTCGCTTGTGGCCACGGTGGGCACGCCCATTTGCCGGGCCAGATCGACCGCCGCCGTCAGGGCGATCCGCTGCGACTCCATGGCGTTGTTCTGGATCTCGATAAAATATCGCTCGCCGAAAACCTTTTGGAACCAGGCGATAACCTGCCGGGCTTTTTCCAGGTTCGACTGGTTGCCCGATAGAATCAGCCGATTGATCTCGCTGGAAATGCAGCCGCTCAGGCAGATCAGGCCTTCGTTATGGGCTTCGAGCAGTTCCTTGTCGATCCGCGGCCGAAAATAAAATCCTTCCAAAAAAGCCGCCGAAGAAAGTTTTATGAGATTTTGAAATCCCGCGCGATTTTTAGCCAGAAGCGTGAGATGATAACTGGCTTCCTTCATTCCCGCCGCTTCTTTTTGGAACCGCGAGCCCGGCGCTATGTATGCCTCCAATCCCAGGATCGGATTGATGGAAAGTTCCTTGGCCTGTTGATAGAATTTTATCGCTCCGTACAGGTTTCCGTGATCGGTAAGTGCCAGGGCGTTCATCCTCAGGGCCTGTGCGCGCTCGAGCAGATCGCGGATCCTTCCGGCCCCGTCCAACAGGCTGTAATGACTGTGACAATGCAAATGCACAAACGGCGGCGGCGAGCTCATGAGACCCTCCATGTTGTCTATGGCGGAAAACAATCCTCAACCGGCTATTGTTGCTACTCTTTTGGCAGGACTTTTGCCTCGGAATAGACTTCC
>JBEKIK010000271.1:0-7791 GCA_050011795.1 Thermoguttaceae bacterium
ACAAGACTATCCACCATTATGGTGGTTCACGTGAACCATCCTGCTGAGATCGACGCGGAAATGGCAGCCGGATTTGGTCGGCTGATCGACGCCGGGATCCCGGTCCTGAGTCAAGGGGTATTGCTGGCCGGGATAAATGACAATTTGGAAGTGCTGGCGGAATTATACGAACGGTTGGCCGATCTGAGGGTGATGCCGTATTATTTGCACCAATTGGACCCCGTGGCCGGCGCCGCCCATTTCGAAGTGCCGATTTCCAAGGGCAAAGCCCTGATCGCCGGACTCCGTGCCCGACTTCCCGGCTATGCAGTGCCGCGTTATGTTCGAGAAACCCGCGGCTGGGCAGCAAAGGAAATACTATCTTGATCGAAAAAGGAAGGAATATTACTCACAAAGTCATAAAGACGGAAAATAGGCCATGTGCGGACGATTCTCACTACGCGCCCGTAATGCCGCAATACTGGCTGAGTACTTTGACATTGTCGATGTGCCGCTGCTTAAGCCCCGGTATAACATTGCTCCCAGTCAGCCGGTGCCGGCCGTGCAGTTAAAACTCGGCCAGACCAAACTACAGCGCGAACTGGTTTTGTTGCGGTGGGGGCTTATACCCGGTTGGGCCAATGACCCGGCGATCGGCAACCGGATGATCAACGCCCGGGCCGAATCGCTGGCCCAAAAGCCCGCATTTCGCGCGGCCCTGCGCCAGAGGCGATGCCTGATTGCGGCCGACGGATTTTACGAATGGCAAGGAACCGGGCGGTCAAGGCAGCCGTATTTTATCCACTTTCGCGATGATCGGCCCTTTGCCTTTGCCGGACTGTGGGAGAGTTGGGAAGGCCCTGACCATACGGCGATCGATTCGTGCACGATAATCACCACGGCAGCCGGCGATTTGATCCGTCCCATCCACGACCGCATGCCTGTTATCCTGCCGCCGGAAGCCTACGAAGTTTGGCTCGACCCGGCAGTGAAAAACATCAATGCAATCGCCGCGTTGCTGGTTCCTTTTTCCAGCCCGGAAATGGAGGCCTACCCGGTAAACACGCTGGTAAACAAAGCCTCGCGCGACGGGCCGGAGTGCGTTGAACCTTTGAAAAATTTATTTTAAAATAAAATGGGTTAGGTTTGGCATTTTCCATGGATATTTTATTTGAAAACCCGTGGCGGATCATATTCATCGGCATTGTTATCGAGGCCGTGCTGGGCATCGTGTTGTTTCGCACCGGCCGGGGAGCGCTGCTCTGGGCAATGCTCGGCGTATTGGCGTTAACGTTGCTGGGCGTGGCCGTCGAGCGGCTGGTGGTCACCGAAAGGGAACGCGTGGAAATGACGCTGGACGGGATTACCTCCGCCCTGGAAGCCAACGATTTGAAACGCGTGCTGAGTTACGTCGCACCGGAGGCCGTCCAAACACGCAACCGCGCGGCTTGGGCACTGGGTCGCATCGAAGTGCAATCCGCCCGGATTTATAGACTGGAAATAACCATCAACCGGCTGACAAGCCCCATGACGGCCAAGGCCGCTTTCTCCGGGTACATCTCATATCGCGACAGGCAGGGGGAAATTCCCTACAACAATTACGGTTCGAGATTTGTCGCGGATCTGCGCAAGCAGGGCGATGTATGGGTCGTGACCGGACACGTCGAAGAGCAAGAGGCGGAGGGAAAAGACCGAGTAATAAATATAGAGTGAAGTGGTTTGTGGTTAGTGGTGAGTGTGGAGTGAAGGATGGGCAAACAATCAAGTGCTTTTTGGTTTGGTTTCGAGTAGTGATGCCTTTTTTTTGTTATGCGGCAGGCGGTTGAGATTAGGCATAAGAATGTTTTTTCCCAGGTAACAAGAAAGCACAATCCAGGCGACGGCGACGCATTGCATCATGCCTAAATAAAACGGATGGAAAGCCGGCCGGCGTGCGATGGAATAAAAAGTCCATTGGCTGGCATCTTCCCAGCCGTCAACGGTCCTCCGCCAAGAGGTTTGTACCCTGGACTGATCGTTCGAGGCGGCATTTTGCAATGGGATTTCGCTAGCCAGCCAGCCAAGAGCTAATAATATCGCCAAAATCCAGCCTATTCGTTGCACGGCATTGCCCTTCACAACACGATATGGCAGACGTTGATTCCGCCGGCGTTATGTCCCGGAAAAGTAGTGTGAAAACATCTAAACACTCATAAACACAACGAATAAAGGCAATTCTCAAGCCGGGCATGATCGGTGATAAGGGAGCCGATCGCAACCCATTGCCGCATAACCAGTTAACTAACTTAAGCAAGATGTACTAACCAATTGCGGTGTGGCCGAGAGACAACATGTCTTCGTTGGCACTGTTGCATATTTGCATCCCGCCATTGAAATCTGACCGGCAAATGCCGGCATATTCCCCGTATTCTTCCGCTTGCCAATAAGGGGTTTTGCCAAGTTGTATATTGTGTTCTACAGTTTCATGTGTGCGTATACTGTATTCTCAGGGTAGACACAGAGTAGGAAGGCGATTGAATTGGACACAAGTCGCCTCCCTTCTTTAGTCCTGCTTTAGTGGGATATCTAAATTATGACAAAAACATCCGTACCCAAATTGGAATTGAATAAGACACTTTCCATAGCCCAATTGCCCGGTCTTCCGCAAAGTGCAATTCGACTTCTAGAACTTTCCCAGGATCCCACGAACGGACCTGCCGAATTTGCGGTTCCCATCGAGGTCGATCCGGGTTTGACCGGACAAGTATTGCGATTTGTGAATTCTTCTTATTTTGGTTTTGCCCGAGAAATTTCCAGCATCAAGATGGCAATCACCTTGGTGGGCATCCGCACCATCAAGAACTTCGCTCTTTGGAGCGCCGTGTTTAGTTTGATGTCGAATCCCAAATGCGGGCCGTTCGATTTGAAAAGTTTATGGCAGGATTCCCTGCGCCGCGCATTGTTTGCCAGGGCGCTGGCCAAAATGTTAGGCATGAAGGAAGCCGAGGATACATTTGCAGCAGCCTTGTTGCAGGACATGGCCATACCGATTTTGGCCAAGGAATCGCCGCAGTTATACGTGAAATTATTGGAATCGCGCAAGCAGGGCCAGATTCGGCTTTCTTCGTTGGAAAACCAGATTTTCGGTTGGAACCACGCCCAAGCGGGCGGCATGATGGCCCGGCATTGGAATCTTCCCGACGATTTCGCCAGCTTGATAGAAAATCACACGGCAACTGAAAAAATCGTCGAGCAATCCAATGAAGCTCCGGACAAGGCGGCCATGGCCATGTCGGCCCTTTTGCCTGCTATTGCCGATCCGGTTTGGACGGAATGTCAGCAATTCGAGTCGTATTACGAAAAAATCATGCCCGGCAACAGCCCCACGATCATGGAATTGATGGGCCAGATCGACCGGGAATTCGAGCACCTTGCCCCGATTATGAAAATTAGTACGCCTGCAAAATCCTTGGTAGATCGTTACAATGAGGTAACAGCTTCAGTAACGTAAACAGTGAGAAATTGAGTTTCGCGGTAAACATGGAGCCACGCGGCTGGGTCCTAATGCCACCAGGCAGGGGAGCTTTTTCGCGCGGCTCGCTTTGTTAATAGAAAAATGCTTTATTTGCTGGCTAGATGCAGTGAAACATTATCGTCCCCGGGAATGTCCACTTAACGGATGAACTCGATTATCTTACGTTAATACCCGTAATTCCGATAGTTTCAGCTCAAACTTATTCAAAGTTTTGGGATTTACCGTTGTAATGAATAGAATGAGATGTAAGGGCCGGAAAGTTTTTGGTATTTGCATGAAAAGGGCTATATTCCGCATTGGAATCAGTCGAAGCATCCAGCCTCCCGTTGGTCGGCCTTCGATAATTGACAGTGCAACATTCCCTTGGAGTGTACGATCGTGAACGTCCGAAATTACATCCGCCGCGGTAAAATCGAAAACGAGGCCGAGGGCTATCTGGAGCTGGGCATGGCTCAACAGGCGCTTTCCGCTCTTTCTCGACTGGGAGATCCGTCCGAGCTCGATTCCAACGGCTCTTACATCCTGGGCGAATCATTGCGTTCCCTGAAGCGATTCGATGAAGCCATCGAACCGTTGCGCCGCGCGGCCGAAACCGCGACCAACAACATCCACGCGCTTTTAGCGCTGGGGTGGTGTTACAAACGAATCGGCCGCCTGGATTTGGCCATTAATACCCTGGAACAGGCCTTGGCAGTCGAACCCGGCGAGCCGCTTTTGCGTTATGACGAACCCGATTTCAATCCCATCCGTCACGACCCCGAATTCCAATCGCTTTGCCGGAAAGTGAATGGAACGTAGGGACGCTACCCAAAATAACGCTCGTAATCAGCATGTCTGCCAATCCAAAACCAAGTAACCGTATCTCCTTCCATGACACCTGTTGCACGATATGCAAGTGACACGCGCACCGACCAAATCCCTTCCTCATTGTTGATGCATTTGAAATGCAATGACGGGTGAAAAGGATTTTGTGCCCATAAGCGGTATGCTTTTTTCACATGCTGCTTGATATCTTTTTCAATCTTTGCATAAGCCGTCCAAAATGACGGCAGGGTTGCGGATTTCATAGTCTGTTGTAATCCATCGGCTCTGAATGTCCTTCCGCAATTTCTTGTTTAGCCGATCGGGCAGCGGCAATTAACCCCTTTTGAGTCTTTTGAAAAGCCGCTTCCCACAACTCTTCATCTTGCACTTCTGCAATATATTCGCGGAGCCGCTCAACCATTAAGTTTTGCGCGCTTTCGGGCAACGTTTCCATCATCTTTACTATCGTGGTGATCGCCATGGATGACATGGGTTTAGCTCCTATTTTAAAAAGCTGTAAATACCATCAATGTACTTTACTATATTATTATAATATGTTTTACGCAACAAGTTTATAGCCGGGCGAAGAAAATCGCCCCGGCGGGTTTGAAAAGGCCGTTGAAAAGGCGATTAATATTTCTCATTCGCCCGAGGCCAAAGACTTGCCGGGGTATGTTCCATGACAAAAGCGGGGCAGCCGCGTGGGAACGCGGTTGCCCCGGATGCAATCGGAGCCCGACCACTGGTCGCGGCTTTACATACAGAACCTTGTCTTAAAAATTGAATCCGATAGTGGCGTACCCTCCGTGCAGGATCAGGTCGCCGTTTTTGTCGATATCGGCGATGGCGGGAATGTCGACGATGTAGAAGGGAATTTGCGCGTCGGCCAGGCCTATGCGGGAAACCGCCACCACGCGATATCCAACTTGGGCGCTCCACTGGCGGGCAAATTTCCAATCCAGGCCCACGTCGACCTGGGTGAGGAAGGAAACTGGATCGGCCGAGGAATTGACCGGATACGTTCCTTGCACGCCGCTGCTTCCAGTCGTGGCTATGACGCCGTTGCCCAAGTAGGCCTGGAAATTATTGTCAATGTGGTCCACATAGATGCCGACCTTTGGGCTCAAATAGAATCGCAAGTTGTTACCCATGTTGTAGCCCAGATCGAAACCGAGTTGTGGGCCAATAAGGTTGTTGGTAATCTGATCGCTGAGGTAAGCCTCGTACGCTCCACCGGCCTCGCCCCAGTAATGGTAAGGGCCAGGGATCGGTCCAGTTAATTGAGTTCCTGGTCCGGCCAGCGATCCGAAGCGCCACGATTCTTGGAAGCGGAAATAGCGGACGCCCATCGACCAGCCCAGGTCCCAAGGCGAGTTCTGGCCATAGCACCATTGCCCGCGAACAACATTAAGCTCGACGTCGTGGACCTCGTCCCTGCGCCACAGGCGGTGTTCGGCGGCGGCGTCGAACCAGGCTGTGCCGGGCGTGCCCCCGAATTCAATATCGCTGACTATCAAAGGCGTGCCGACCGTGCCATAAGGATTGTAGACGCTGGGCGGGCTTGTATGGCTGACATAACTATCTAAGTCTCCTAATGTCCAATAGGAGGCCTCCAATGCCCAATATCCGCAGTTGCATCCGCAACAAAATTTTCGGCCGAACCGCACTTCTCCGCCCCAACTCCAACCAAATTCATCGAGAGGATAAATGTTGTGCGGCAAATTGCCGGTTTCATAAGTGATATATACAGTGTTGGGCCGGTCGCGGGTCATCGCTAACACCGATAGCGACCCATACCACATCGAAAGCTCGTTGCAACCGTAATCGACGTTGCCGCAGGCCGATTGCTCGTAGCGATTCACATACGGCTGATATGTGCCGCACTGGCCCGCGTAGGGTGCATAACCTTCACAAGTGCCGGCGCATACGGGACCGTATTGACCTTGCTCGGCAAGCATCTGGTTCATCACTCCGGAGTTCTGCTGAACACCGGGCGCAGTCGCCGGCTCGTAGACTCTTTGCGTTGCCGGATCCTGCATTGCGGGAACCTGTTGCGGAACAGGCATGGCCGACGGAACAGCCATGACCGGTTGTGAAGTGATAGGCTGGGTTGCCCCCGCCTGACCGGCGGCGGCCGTGTAATACATGGGAGGCGAATATGTGGGTGTGCCATATTGCGGACCCATTTGACCGTATGTGGCCACGGGTTTCATGGGCTGCATTTGCTGGGCCGCATACGGCTGCACGGGTTGATTTGCATAAGGCTGCGTTTGCTGAACCGAATTTGACTGCATGGGCCTTTGAGCCACGTAATTCGTCGGTGTGGTATAACCGCCAGAAGGCGCCGCATAACCGCCAGAAGGAACCATGCCAGGCGTTTGCTGGGACATCTGGATCGGATCGGGTGAACCATACAATCCATATTGCCCCAAAGCCATAGTGGCACTGCTAGCCACTAGCAAAGAAATGCATATTCGGAAGAGTTTCATAACAGACTCCTTTACAGGGTAACATACAGAATTCATCTACTCGTTAAAAAGCATCGTCTCGGAAAGGCCGGCGAATTCGGTTAAATACTTTTAAGCGGATTATTTTTAATAGGATGGATGCCGGATTATTCAATCCAATCAGCGTGGTCAAAATCATCTTCGCTGAAACCCCCAACACAACTTTTCAACCTAATCGGAATAGTTCAACATCTCCTTCTATAAAATCGCCCTATCCGCAACTGGAAGGTATGGGTAAAATTGTCTGCTTAAATGCCTTAACATCGACTTTCCCCCTTTTAACACAAATCCTTACCAAATAACATGTTACGATATTTGACCGCCGGCGAATCGCACGGCAAAGCAATCTTGGCTTTGGTGGATGGATTTCCGGCCGGGGTGCAATTAAGCGTGGAATTGATCGACGCCGAACTACACCGCCGCCAAGGAGGGTATGGACGCGGCGGTCGTCAACACCTGGAAAGCGATCATGTCGACGTCCTTAGCGGAGTATGGCGGGGCATAACCCTGGGCAGTCCCATCGCCTTGATGGTGCCCAATAAGGACTACAAAATCGACCGCATGGAAGATCTTGATCGGCCCAGGCCGGGCCACGGCGATCTGAGCGGCTCGATCAAGTATCTTAGTTCAATCCGCGCAATCCTGGAGCGGGCAAGCGCCCGAGAGACCACCGCCCGAGTCGCCGCCGGCGCTTTGGCAAAACAATTATTGAGTCCCTTCGGCATCACCGTCTTCGGATATGTAGTCGAGGTAGGACCGATTGTAATTCACTCCAAACCAGGCACATCGCAAGAGCAGCGAGCACTGCGCGACCGCAGCGAATTGTATTCGCTCAATCCGGATCAAGACGCCGAGGTCAAGTCGTTGATAGACCAGATGCGCAGCGCCGGCAATACGCTGGGCGGGGTGATTGAAGTCCGCGTCGAGGGCGTGCCGTTCGGCTTGGGCACTCATTCGCAATGGGACCTGAAACTCGACGGCCGGTTG
>JBEKIK010000272.1:0-4203 GCA_050011795.1 Thermoguttaceae bacterium
TTACCGAGGCCGTGCAGCAATTCAGCCAATATATTCAAGATGAAACCCTGGCCTTGGAGATCGATTTTACTCCGCCGCCCGGCGCCGAAGCGGTGGAAGTCAAAGTCGGCGATTATAGCGCTATGTTATCTGTGAAAAAAGCGTAAATGAATTATTTACAGTAGAGGATTGGGAGTTTTTTATGTCCGCGCCGAGTTCCCGATTATTCAAGATCGCGGTGTTGATTTCCGGCGGGGGCACAACGCTGAAAAACTTGATCGAGCGGATCTCCGCCGGTCGTCTGCATGTGGATCTTAGTCTCGTGATATCGAGCAATCCGCAGGCCGGCGGGCTCCGGTTCGCACGCGAGGCAGATATCCCCTGCCTGGTTGTCGAACAGAAAGACTATCCCGATCAAGACGCCTTTAGCCGCGAGATTTTCAGCCGTTGTCGGGCCGCCGCCGCGGACCTGGTCGTGATGGGCGGATTCCTCAAGCGCTTGACCATCCCGGAAGATTTCAAGAATCGCGTAATCAACATCCACCCGGCGCTGATCCCGGCCTTTTGCGGCACGGGATATTACGGGCATCGGGTGCACGAGGCCGTGCTGGAATACGGCGTGAAACTGAGCGGCTGCACGGTGCATTTTGCCGACAATCAATACGACCACGGGCCGGTGATTTTGCAAAAGGCCGTGCCGGTCATGGACGGAGACACGCCCGATGTGCTTGCCGCCCGCGTGTTCCAAGCCGAATGCGAGGCATATCCCGAGGCCGTGCAACTGATCGCCGATGGTCGAGTCCGGATAGAAGGCCGGCGAGTGCGAATACTTAACTAGGAAGGCGGACATTCTTGTCCGCCTCCGAGACAGGCAAGAATGCCTGTCCTCCCGTTTCATTGATCCTTGTTTTGCACTTTGCTGCTTGGCGTTTGCCCGTGGTAAGAATTCAACCAATCTTCAATCTGCCCGGCCAGTGCGGTTTGACCTTGAGATCTGGCAAGATCCAGGGCTTTCTGGGCCGCGGCTACGGCCTGGGAGGATTGGTTCACGCTGGCGTAAGCCACGGCCAATAGATTATAAGCGCCGATATAGTCGGGCTTGATTTGCACCGCCTGTTTGAAGTGTTCGATCGCCTCATGGGGCCGGCCTGTTTGCATCAAAGCATTGCCCAGGTTTTTGTGAGTCTCGGCGTCGTTGGGTTTTACCAGCAGGACCCGCCGAAAAAAATCGACGGCCTCCGGCAATCGGCCTGTCTGAGCCAGAGCGACGCCCAGGTTGGCGCAGGCTTCAAGGTATTCGGGCTGCAATTGCAGTGCATATTGGAAATGCTCGATCGCCTCCCAAGGCCGCATTTCTTGGATCAACAAGTTACCCAGGTTGCAGCGCGCCGAAAGCAAGTCGGGCTTGAGTCGCAGGGCTTCTTCATATTCTTCCATTGCCTCATTATTCCGGCCCAGGCACGCCAATGCGCTGGCTAATCCGTTGTGGACCTCGGCTTGGTTGGGTTTCCGTCGCAAGAATTCCTGGAAATGTTCGATTGCTTCTTGCGATCGGCCCATTTGGAGCAACGTGCTGCCCAAGTTATAGTAAACCATGACAAAATCGGGATCCAACCTCAAGGCTTGCCTGTAATGGTCGACCGCTTCTTCCAGGCGATTCATTTTGCTCAGTGCATTCGCATAGTTGAATTGGGCCATGACGCAGTTTGGATTTTTTGCCAGCGTCGCTTCGTATAGCGTCATGGCGTCGCGGTAGAGTGAACTTTGCCGCAAGGTCAGAAACATAAGCGCGCCCACGGCGGCAACGGCGACGGCTATTGCCGCCGACCGCATTCCGCCTCGAACGCGCCAAAGCCACAGGCTCCAGAGCGCCGAGGCCAGCGCAATCACACCGACGATTGCAATGTGCTGATAACGGTCTGCCACCAGCGAGTATTGCATGAATTGCACGTCTACCAGGCCCATCGCCGGCGCCAGCGCCACGCAGAAAAAACCCCAAGCAAACAACACTCCCCGACTCCAGCTTTCCTTATACAACCATAGGACCGCGGTAACGATAAGAGCAGCCAACAACGGCAGCCACCATAGCAAATTGCCGGCCTCGATGTGCCACTGCCGATAGACAAAGGCCAGGTCGACCGGAAAAAACGCCTTGTAAAGGTAGAACCACACTACGCCCCCGGCGCCCATCAGACGTTCTGCAAACCCCGCGTCCCGAAACACTTTTTCCGTACCATGGGTCTGGAACCATACGTTCACGCACGTCAGCCCCACGGCAATCGCGAAAAATGGCGCACTTAGCACCAGGTCCCATTTGGAGATGGGTGACTGTCCCAATTTTCGCGTAGAGAAAATGGGACTGTCCCCTTCTGCCTCGTACTTTCCCCCTGTACGCTGCCACCACACGATACCCAGCAGCACCACCGGCAAGACCGCCACCGATCCCTTGCTGAGCATAGCCAAAAGGAATGCCCCCAGGCTTAGCCAGTACCAAAGGCAAAAGGATGAAGGATGAAGGATGAAGGATGAAAACGCATGAGCTTTGAATTGTATGGTTGATTGTGATTGATTAACCGCGACCCGGTTTACCTGTTTAGCCGCGACCGGGCACCAACCGAAGGTTGGTCGGGGAGCGCGTTTGAGAAAATTTAAATAACACAGTATCGACAACAGAAAGAACAGCATCGCCATCATGTCTTTACGCTGTGCAATCCACGCCACTGCCTCCACGTTCACCGGATGCACGGCGAATATCACGGCCGCCAAGAAAGCCCCGGGGATCGACAATTTCCGTAAAATGAGCCAAATCAGCAATGCTTCCACAATGTGCAAAATCAGGCTGGTGTGGTGGTAGCCGGCATGGTCCATCCCCAATAACCGCCATTGGATCCAGAGGCTGGTATTGGTCACCGGATAGTATTCTTCCGCTTCGCTGGTGCACCATATTCGGTACAGGCCGTCCGAGGCCTGGATGAGCGGGTTGTCCACGAGCAAAAGGTAGTCGTCCCAGATGAACCCGCCGTTCAAGGAAGGCAGATAAGCAATGAAAGCGGCGGCGGCGATGATCGCTACTCCCGCCATCACGACCAGCGGCAACCCCGGCGGGACAGCCATTCCCGACCGGGCCTGGGGAGCTTGTTTATTGAAAGATTTTTTGCTCTTCGACATGAGCAGCCTATCCGCACAAAGAACTAATTGCTTATCCCAAAACAATAATCGTCATTCTGAGCGAAGCGAAGAATCTAGAAGGAGCACAATGGCAAAAATGTGTAATATGGGGCTGCGACCGAGATCCTTCGCTACGCTCAGGATGACTTTTGCGATAGGCTCTAATTGCCTACCGATAGCATTATTCTATATTGCTTCCGGCAAAGTTTGAAGAGTTCGGCGTCTACGCCAAATCGCGATCTTCGAACAACAGCAGGGCCACCACCATTGCGAAGGCGATGTAAAGCAGGCAATAGACGCCGGCCAAACCCAGATACGCCATCGGCACGTGCTGACCCGTGGCAATGGCCGTGTAAATGTTGAATTCCTCCAACATCGGCAGAATGGCCGCCAAAAGCCCAGCCACGAAACCGACTTGTTCGATTTGACCCAGGGCCGAATTGACCAGCATCGGCACAAGGTGGCCCAACACGTAGATGGCCGCGCAGATAATCAAATTAGCCATCATCGGCAGGCGCGTTGAAATGGCCACACTGATCGCCGCGAGCACCGTTGTTTCCATAAATGCCAGGACCAAACCGGGGGCAATTTGCTGCATTTCTTGTTGACATTCCTGCCACGTGGGTTCGGGTTTGGAGGTTTCCCGGGTGTCGTAAGCCACTTTGAACGAAATGCTGGCCAGGAAAATCGCCCCAAACACGATGAAAAGGATTACCACCGGTCCCAGTATTCCCAGGAATTTTCCCACTATAAACTGCCGCCGGCCGATGGGCTTGGACAGCAACGTCAATGCCGTGCGGCCTTCGATCTCATCGGCAATCGAAACACTGGCGGTCCACAGGGCCAGAATCACGGTCAAAATCATGATCAACGTCAGACCCGTGTCCTTGAGCATTTTGATATCTTCCCCGAAGGTGTTGTATGGTACGAACGGGAAGAAGATCAGGCCAAAAATGCCAATTGCCAAAATCACGTAAAACAGCGGTTGCGATGCGGCCTCTTTTGCAGTGGTTCGAGCGATAGCGGACAGCTTGGGAGAGGCCCAATTCAGCAATG
>JBEKIK010000273.1:0-4193 GCA_050011795.1 Thermoguttaceae bacterium
CCCTAATCATTCTTTCATATCTTCAAAAAGGGCGTCTACAAAGGGATCCGCCTGGAACAAGGCCAAGTCCTCGGCCTTCTCGCCCACGCCCACGTATTTCACTGGCAAACCGACCTGCTTGCGGATGGCCACAACCACGCCGCCCTTGGCCGTGCCGTCGAGCTTGGCCAAAACCAGCCCGGTGCAATTGACCGCGTCGGTAAAGTGCCGCGCCTGAGAGATGCCGTTCTGACCTGTTGTGGCGTCGAGCACCAAAAGCACCTCGTGGGGTGCGTCGGGAATTTGCTTGCCCAAGACGCGATGGATTTTGCTCAATTGCTGCATCAGTCCTTGTTGAGTTTGCAAGCGCCCCGCGGTATCGACAATGCAAACATCGGCCGTGGATTCGATGGCCCGGGCGACCGCGCGATGGGCCACGCTGGCCGGATCGCCGCCCTGGACGCCGGTAACGATTTCCGTGCCCAATCGGTCCGCCCAAACGGTCAACTGCGCCACGGCCGCGGCGCGAAAGGTGTCGGCCGCCCCTAAAATCACCTTCTTTCCCTCGGAAAGAAACATTTGCGCTAGTTTGGCGATGGAGGTCGTTTTTCCGCATCCGTTCACGCCGGCCACCATGATCACCGTCGGTCCGGCGGCGGCGAAGCGGATCGGCTCGGCGGGCTGGGCGAGTAGCGCTTTGAGTTTTTGCTTTATCAGTTCCAGAACGTCTTTTTCCTCGACTATCCGGGATTTGAAATTGGCGACTACTTCGTCGACCAACTCCTGCGCGGCCTCGACGCCCATGTCAGTCTTAACGAGCTTCTCGAAAAACTCCTGGATAAACGACTCGTCGACCAGCCGTCCGCCGCCTTTGAATATGTCGCGGATGTCGGTATTGAGGAGTTGGGCGGTCTTTTTAAGACCTTGCTTGAATTTATCGAATAAACCCATTTTTCAGTTCACGGTTTTCGGTTTACAGTTCACGGTTTACGGTTATCAGTGGGCAGTAAACTGCCCACCCCTCACTGTCCGCTGTTTTCATCCTTCATCCTTAATACTTCCGCCTTCATCCTTTTTGTTCATGTGCATTAACTTGTCGAGAATCCCATTGACGAATTGCGCGGATTGGGCGGTGCCGAAACGCTTGGCAAGTTCCACCGCCTCGTCGATGGCCACGCGGACCGGGGTATCGGTGTGCAGCATTTCAAAAGCGCCTAATCGCAAAACGTTTCGGTCGGTGGCGGCCATCCGCTTGAGGCTCCAATTCTCCGCCACTTGTTCGATCAGCTTATCCATCTCCCGGCAATGACTGCGCACGCCTGAAACAAGGCCGCGGGAAAATTCGGCCAACTCGGCGGAGTGCAAACGTTTTTCGATCAGTTCGTCGCTTGCGGCGGTATTAGAGCGAGGATTCAGATCGTCCTGATACAGGACCTGAAACGCTACCTGCCGTGCTTTACTGCGACGAGACATTTTTTAAAGGATGAAGGATGAGGGATGAAGGATGAATATAAATGATGAATAATGAATACTGAATGCCGAATTTATTAATAAAAACTGTTTGTATTTTCGCACTGATTACCAGAAAAGTGGGCAGTAAACTGCCCACCCCTCTCCACTATTAAAACTCTTTCCTCAATTGGGCCAATAAATCGACCATTTCCAGGGCGGCTTTAGCGCAATCCACGCCTTTGTTGCCGATGCGTTTTTCGGCCTGGTCCTTGCCCGTTGTGGCCGCATCGCCGCCGGAGCGGGCAACGGCCTGCTCGAGGGTGTCGCAGGTAAGCACGCCGAACAGGACGGGCAGGCCGTAATGCACGCCGATTTCGGCCAATGTATTGCTGACCGCCCGGTTGATATGCTGGTCGTGCGTGGTCTCGCCGCGGATCACGGCCCCCAGGCAAATCACGGCGACGTAGCGTCCGCTGGCGGCCAATTCGCCGGCCACGGTGGGGATTTCAAACGCACCGGGCACCCAGGCCACGTCGATGCGTTCCTCGCCCACGCCATGATCTGTAAGGGTGCTTATCGCTCCTTCCAGCAGGCGTGAGGTGATCGACTCGTTGAATCGCGAAACGACAATAGCAAACCGGCCGCCAACACTCCCCGCCGTTCCTTGAAAAACCTTGAGCATAATTCTAAATCGACTTCAGAATAAAAACATGTTTTGCATTCCGCCTGAAGGCTTTTTTTTCGCCTTGGGCGCTTTTTTGAACGTTCGTACATCGCGGGAAGGGGGAATATCTATCGTTTTGCCCGCCAGTAATTCCTCGATGGTTAGAATCTGGATTTTAGGATGTTTTGTTTGCCAAGGCGATTCGTAGAATCCAGCTCCGGCGGCCTCGGTTCGCATGGGTCGCGTGGGATCATTCAGGCAAATCAAAAGCCCTATTGCCGCCTTTTCCCGCTCCACCACACCTCTCAGATCGCGTATATGAGAGACCTGCACGCCGCCCGCTTTTACGGAAATAACAACTTGTTTGGTTTGCCGCGACTCGGCGTCGTCATGGAAAAATACGCGGCCGTCAATTCCTTTGTCCGCGCCTTTTTTCTGTTCCACCGGCCTCGCGCCGACCAAGCCTAAAGCCCACCATTGAAATTGATATGGATCATCCGATGCCAGGGTTTTTGCCCCGGACAGATCGACCGGTTCGCCGATAATATCATATGCTTTACTGATGCCTAAACCAAAGGCGTCTCTTAGCCGATGTTTCATCAGCGTGACGGCCAAATGAGTAATATCGATGCCTATCCACTTCCGGTCAAGTTTTTGAGCGACGGAGATAGCCGTTCCGCAACCGCAAAAAGGGTCTAACACGACATCGCCCTTGTTACTGCTTGCATTTATTATGCGTTCAAGAAGAGCTTCCGGTTTTTGCGTGGGATAACCCAATCGTTCGGCGGCTTGTGATTGAACAGGACGTATATCCGTCCAAACATCACCTACGGGCGTGCCCTCTTGTTCATCGAGGTAACGTTTTAACGCCGGAACCCCTCCAGGCTTCGTTTGCAAGATAAGACCTTTCTTATAAGCATCCGCCATCCGCTCTTTAGTCCATCGCCAAACTCTCGTAACGCCAAGAAACTCATAGGTAAGATTCGGTCTATTTTTATTCGGATTGGTCAAATCCGCCAGTCGATAACACCGACCATCGGCATCCGTATATTTGTAGAATTGCTTTATATAATCGGGATTATGGGCCGTATATGACGGATTCCAAGTCCATTTTTCCGAACGAGTGTAGCGGAGAATAATATCGTGATTTCTCGCAAATCGGGTAAATGCCAATCCTTTAGCATTTGTTCTCTGCCAAATAATTTCGTTCCCAAAACATACCGGCCCAAAAATGGCATCCATAAGAAATTTCAAGTAATGACTGGCCGTGGGATCGCAATGGAGATAAATGCTTCCTGTAGGTTTCAGAACGCGTCTCAGTTCTACTAAACGCGGGGTCATCATGGAGAGATAGGCCAGCATGTCGTTATCACCAAGTGCTTGCCGAAAGGCCTGCATCGCCATGGAAACCCGGCCGCCGGCTTCCACCACTTCCTGATATGCCGCCGCGGCTGTTTGGTCCCAATGCCACGTATCCTCGAATGCCTGTATTTGAGCGGCAGACTGACTCCCGTTTTGATCGGCGAATAAAACGTTGTAGTTCTGATCGCTATTAAATGGCGGGTCCAGATAAATCAGGTCCACTGATTCGTCGGGAATATAACGCCGCAGAACTTCCAGGTTATCGCCATAATAGAGGGTATTTTTCATGGGACCTCCGTTTCATGCCATTTTGGCGGAACCTATTTTATCAAAAGGGTCCAAAACCGCCAGAACCCTCGAAAAGCAGACCGCGACCACTGGTCGCGGCTTTACATATTACCAATCCCTAATCTCTAATCTCTGATCTCTACGGTTTCATATTCATGCTCATCAAGAACTCGCCGTTGCTCTTGGTTTTTTGCAGGCGGCCGACCAGCAGTTCCATGGCCTCGGGAGGATTCATGTCGTTTAAAACGCGGCGGAGGATGCAAATTCGCCGATGTTCCTCGGGATCCAAGAGCATTTCTTCGCGGCGGGTGCCGGAGCGGTTGATATCGATGGCCGGCCAAATCCGCCGATCCACTAGCTTGCGATCGAGCGAAATTTCCAGATTGCCGGTGCCCTTGAATTCCTCGAAGATCACTTCATCCATGCGGCTGCCGGTTTCGACCAGTGC
>JBEKIK010000274.1:0-4189 GCA_050011795.1 Thermoguttaceae bacterium
CAGCACCTGGGCCATGTTCAGGTTGGTGCCCACCTTGAAAGTCACGGTCAGGTTGTATGTGCCGTCGTTGCTGCACTGCGACGACATGTACAGCATGTCTTCAACTCCGTTGACCTGCTGTTCGATGGGCGCGGCCACGGTGTCGGCCACCACTTGCGCGCTTGCGCCGGGATAGGTGCAAGAAACGCGGACGGTGGGAGGCGTAATCTCGGGATACTGCGCCACCGGCAGCGTGAACGCCGCCACAAGACCGACCAGTGTGATTATGATCGATGGCACCGAGGAAAGGATGGGGCGCTCTATGAAAAAATGTGAAAACATCGCTTGCGGATTCCTAGGTGCTTCATCCAGTAAGTTATTGCCAATTAGGCGCCATGCCCGCGCTTGCGCGGGCATGATGAGTGCCATCGTCCCGCTGTCAACGATTTCGGGGAAGAGGCACTAATTTGTCGTTGCTTGCCCGGCGCCGGGTTTTTCCGATTTCGGCTCATGAGCAGGCGAGGCCGCCGCGATGCCCTTATCGTCGGTATGCGGATTCACGGGCGTGCCCGGACGGGCGCGGAGCAATCCGTTGACAATCACGCGGTCGTCCGGCCCGATCCCCGATTCAATCACCCGCAATCCGCCCTGCAAGGATCCGACCTTCACCAGGCGATACTCCACCACGTTTTCCTTATTCACCGTCAGGAGGTACTTCTGCCTCTGGTCCGTGCCGATCGCGCGCTCGCTTACCAGCAGGGCTTGATGCGGTTTGCCGAAGGGAATCCGCACGCGCAGGAAAAGTCCGGGAGTCAGGTATTGCATTGAGTTGTCGAAGTTTCCGCGGGCGCGGATAGTTCCCGTCTTCGGATCGACCTTGTTATCTATGAAGTCCAGTATACCTTTATGAGGAAAGCCGTCCTCTTTGGCTAGGGCGATTTCCACGGGGATGTTCTGATCCTTGATGCGGCTCGGGTGGGCGGCCTCGCCCGATTGCCACTTGCGATCGACGTACTTGAGCAATGCCGGCTCATCGATATTAAAATACACGTAAATCGGGTCCACGGTCACCACGGTGGTGAGCACCATCGATTCGCCCGTTCCCGGCTGAACCAAATTTCCTTCCGTGATCCTGGCCCTACTGACGCGGCCGTCGATGGGCGAAATTACTTTCGTGAATTCCAGGTTCAGTTCCGCGTCGCGGACCGCGGCTTCGGCCGTTTGAATGGAGGCCTTGGTAATGGCAAGTTGGGCCACGTGTTGTTCGTACTCGTCCTCGCTGATTGCGCCCGAAGGACGCAGCCGGTCCGAGCGCGCCAGGTCGGCCTTGGCCTTTTCCAGCACGGCCTTTAATCGAGTCGATTCGCCTTGGGCGCGGTCCAATGCCGCCTGGTAGGGCCGCGGGTCGATCTCGAACAACAGATCGCCTTTTTTCACTTCCTGCCCGTCCTCGAAATTCACCTTCACGATATAACCCGTAACCCGGGCGCGAACCTCTACTTCTCCCACCGCTGCCGTTTGGCCGGGAAACTCAAAATAGTCGGTCACCTCGCGGGCCACCGGATTGCTGACCGTCACTTCGGGCGGCGGAACGACCAGGCCCGGCGCGGGCTGCCCGCATCCCGTAAATGCAATCAGAACCGTTCCCAGCAGTACGCCGGCCGCGGATTCCATATATCTCAGTTGTAACATAAGAATATCTCCGTCACGGCGAGAGCAAATAGTTAATATACATTAAATATATCAAGACTTGCAGCGTTATTCAACTTTTTTTGGTCGAAATCGTTTTGATCGCATTTTCAAGAGGTTATGGACCGTTCGCAATACTAACTTATATTTAGTAAAAAAAGGAAAAGCCGGCTTGTATGGGACGGGCTTTCCATTGAACCTAAGTCCTATATAGTTAATGTCTTACATCTACACGTCGGTTCTAGCAATGTTATATAAAAAGCTCGTAATCCATACCTCTAAAGTATTATCTGGAATGTCGTAAATCATGAATCTTTATAGGTCGGATTGATGGTATCATTGTTTTGAGCAGGCCTCATTGCACCCCTGGTCTGAAAACCATGAGACGACTCATTTTCATTCCGATCATCCACTCATCCGTTGACTTAGGGTCGATGTCGGAGTCTGTCAAGGCTTATTATTTAAAAATGTTTGGGCCTAAAATCTGGAACCAACGGGAACATTTCGTCACGAAATTGTGGAACAACATCCAAGAAAAGATCAACGTTCTGGACATCGATTACAAAAAGGTTCGAATCTACCAGGACGGATTGCCGGTGTGCGGGTTCGAACAGAAAATCGCTCAAGAGCTTGCCAAGGCGGGCAGCAGCAACCATCAACTCATTTTGGAGCTCCTCGGCAAGGGCGCCACATTGATGGGAACCGAGGATCCACAGCTTTTAATTCAAGAATATCAATTGCACCAGCAGGCGCAAGATACATTACATTCGCAACAAAAGAAGACCGAAGAGGCCGCGCGTATGCTGGGAGCCAGGGATGCGTTTATAATAAATAGGATAGACGAAACGCTTCAAGACGGTGAAACCGGGTTGCTATTTATGGGGGCCGCTCATCGGCTCGACGTGCTGAAGTCTATCGATATTTGTGTAGAGAGCCTGCTGGATAATTTCAAGTAACAGACGAATTTCCGTTCATGCATCCAAAGTCGGGCAGAAGTGGTAAGGCGGCCAAGGACCGCTTACTTCCAGCAGCAATCCCACGGAAGTAGCGTTGCTGCGCACTTCTTCCACCAGCGTCAACCAACGCTCCGAGGCCGATCGCGGCAGGAGAAAGGCTGCGTTCCAGAGCATTTTCTCCCGCCTGCCCGTCAAGTTGGCGGGCAAGGGGCGTGCGCGGTAATAGCGGTCAGCCTGATTCATAAGCGAGGTTTCCGCCGCCGCAATTTCTTCTTGAAAACGTTGATGCATGGCCCGCGACTCCCGTTGCCGCCCCAGTTTTTGGGCAAGGTATCGGGTGCCGGCCCCGGCGTTTGTAGCCGGAGGCGAAGAAATACTGCATGGTGCGGCAAGGTCTTCTTCGATATAACGCGAATCTACGTATATTTTGGCCGCCCATTCCTGCCGGTCGCCGACGGAGTTCAAAAAATCGATCACCACCGATTCCCAGCGCTCGATCTTGGCGAGCAAGGAAAAGCGCGAATGGAACACTGCGCCCAGTCTCAGCGGCAGCAGTGGCCGGCGGCGGACGACGTCGGAAATGACTTGATGGTGCCGGATCGCAACTTCGCTCAGCCAATTAACGTCGGTACTGCCGCTCTCGAGCTTTCTTACGTCGAATTTGTCCAAGCCCACCCGGCTGGCCACGCCGGAGGTTTGCTTGCACGGCACTATTTCCACGGGATAACGGGGGTCTACTCCTTGCCCGAGCGAATCCGCCGGGCAGTCGCCGCGAGTCAAGGCGTACAGATAATAGTGCTCATTCATTGCGCTTCAATTTGGCTTGGGAAGCAAGTTCCTGAATCGCTTTTACCAGGTATTCCCGGGTGACGAAGAGTTGATTGGCGTCCGGGCGGTCGGGTTTCAGTTTGATCCGTTCCGAGATGGCCGCCATCATCGCCCGGTGGCAAACGGCTTCGATTTCCGCGCCACTGAAACTTTGAGTCTGTTCCGCCAGCCAGCGGGCCGTAACCTCGCCGTCCACCGGCCTGTCGCGCAGGTGCACCTGGAAGATTTTTTCACGCGCCTTTTGGTCGGGCAAGGGAAGCTCCAAATGGATGTCGAAGCGTCCGGGCCGCAACAGGGCGGTATCGAGCAGGTCGTAGCGGTTCGTGGCGGCCAATACCAAAACGCCCTTGAGTTCCTCGATGCCGTCCAGTTCGGTGAGTAGTTGGCTGAGCACCCGGCCGCTGACGCCCGAGTCTTCGCGGCCCGAGGAGCGCGTCGAGGCCAGGGCGTCGATCTCGTCGAAAAAGATGATGCAAGGCGACGCCTGCCGCGCCTTGTGGAACACGTCGCGCAAGCCACGTTCCGACTCGCCCACGTACATCGACAACAGTTCCGGGCCCTTGATGGAAATGAAATTCACCTCGGTTTCGGTGGCCAAGGCCTTGGCGATCAAGGTTTTTCCGCAACCGGGCGGGCCGGAGAGCAATATTCCCTTGGGCGTGACCAGTTGAAACGATTCGAATAGTTCCGCGTATTTCAGCGGCCACTCGACCGCCTCCCTTAATCGCTGTTTGACT
>JBEKIK010000275.1:0-4189 GCA_050011795.1 Thermoguttaceae bacterium
GCGGTTTTCAATTGGTCGTCGATGCCACAAGCGCCGATACCGTTGCCCGGCTCCGAGAGCGAAAGCATCGGCCCGACCGCCCCTTTGCCGTGATGATCGCATCCTTGGACGAAACGCGGCGACATTGTAAAGTATCCGAGGAAGAGGCCGGGATGCTTTCCTCGCATCGGGCGCCGATTGTTTTGCTTAAAAAAAAAGGTAGCGTGAACTGCCCTCACCCTAGCCCTCTCCGGGCACCGACCGAAGGTTGGTCGGGAGAGGGGACTTTTGATATAGTCGAAGGCGTTACTCCGGCCAATCCCTACCTGGGAGTGATGCTGCCTTACACGCCGCTGCACTGTTTGCTTATGGAGGCGGTCGGCCGGCCGATCGTCTGTACCAGCGGCAACATTTCCGAAGACCCGATGGCCGTTTCTACCGAGGATGCAATCGCCCGACTGGGGTCGATCGCCGACGCGATTTTGACCCACGATCGGCCCATTGTCCGGCCGGTCGACGATTCGATAGTTCGTTTTGGTCCTTGCGGGTTCCAGGTGCTGCGCCGCGCCCGCGGATTCGCGCCTTTGCCGATCCGCCTGAAAATCGCCGCCCCGACAATTCTAGCAGTGGGCGGACACTTGAAAAACACCGTGGCATTATGTCTGGGAACAGGTAGGGTGCATGAAACCGGTAGGGTGCATGAAATGCACCAAGAAAATCCTTTGGTGCGTTGCACGCACCCTACGGGTGATTTTATGCATTGCACGCACCCCACGGCCTCGGTTGTGATAAGCCCGCATATCGGCGATCTTGATACTATTTTAAGCCAACAGGTTTTTAAGCGGGCGATCGAGGACCTGGTGGATTTTTTCGCTGTCAAACCCCAAGCCGTGGTCTGCGATTTGCATCCTGATTACGCCTCCACGCGCGAGGCTGAATCGCTGGCCGCCAGGTGGGGCGTGCCGCTTGTGCGCGTGCAGCACCATCATGCCCATGCCGCCGCAGCCATGGCCGAACACGATCTTGAAGGCCCTGTGCTCGCCCTGGCGTGGGACGGTACGGGCTACGGCGGCGACGGAACCGTCTGGGGCGGCGAAGCCCTGCGCTGCGAAGGGGCGGAATTCTCACGTGCCGCGCATCTGCGGACTTTTTCACTGCCCGGCGGAGATAAAGCCATGCACGAACCCCGCCGCTCGGCCCTAGGGTTGCTGCACGAAATTCTCGGCCAAGAGGCCGGGCGATTCGCCGCCATCTGGTTCAAACCCGGCGAATCGGCCGCATTGATGCAAATGTTGGCTCAAAGAATAAACTCTCCGCGCACCAGTAGCATGGGCCGGCTTTTCGATGCCCTCGCCGCACTGTGCGGACTGCCGACAGTGGCAAGTTTTGAAGGTCAAGCGGCCATGGCCCTGGAATTCGCAGCCGATAAGAGCGAACCGTCGGCATACCCGATCCCTTTGCACTGCGATGAAAATCGGGTCCTAATCGCCGATTGGGAACCGATGCTTCGCGTCATACTCGCCGATCTGGTAAGAAAACTGCCCATCGGAATAATAAGCGCCCGATTCCACAACGCCTTGGCCGAATTGGCCCTGAACATCGCAAAACGGGTAAAATTAGATAAAGTCGTGCTTACCGGCGGGTGTTTCCAAAACGCCTTGCTGACCGAACGAGTATTCGATCGGTTGCACGCGGAAGGCTTCTCGGTGTATCTTCATAAAGAGGCCCCCCCAGGCGACGGCGGCATCGCCCTGGGACAAATTTACGTGGCCGCGTTAAAAGAGTTCAGGGTTTAGGGTTCAGTATCTTACGTTAATTATTTACCCCTAACCTATAACCTACAGCCTATCCGAGGTAATCATCTTATGTGTCTTGGCGTGCCTGGAAAACTGGTCGAAATCTATCCGCAAGCGGGATTGGCATTGCCCAAGGGCAAGGTCGAATTCGGCGGTATTTATAAAGATATATGTCTGGCATATACGCCCGAGGCCCGAGTGGGCGATTACGTTTTGGTCCACGTCGGATTTGCCATCAGCCGCATCGACCAGGCCGAAGCCGAGGAGATTTTTTCGTACCTCAACGAAATTGAAGAGATCGAGGAAAAGGAGGAAAAGGTCGGAGAGCAGAGTTCGGGGCAAAATGACGAAGGTCAAATTACGAATGACAAAAGAATAGCAAAGCACGAATGACGAATTTGGTCAGGCAAGTGGGCAATAAATTGCCCACCCCGGCCCACTGTCCGCTGACCCATATTTATGCGTTACATCGACGAATACCGCAATCCCCGGCAGGCGAAACAATTGGCCGATGCCATTGCCGCGGCCGTTACGCGGCCGTGGAATATCATGGAAGTCTGCGGCGGGCAGACGCACGCCATTATCCGCTTTGGACTGGATGAACTATTGCCGCGGCAGATCACGTTGATCCACGGCCCGGGCTGCCCGGTGTGCGTCACGCCTGTGGAGATCCTGGACAAGGCCATCGCCATTGCCTCGCTGCCGGGAGTGATTTTCTGCTCTTTCGGCGACATGCTCCGCGTGCCCGGCTCGAAAAAAGACCTGTTCACGGTAAAAAGCGAAGGCGGCGACGTGCGCGTGGTCTATTCGCCGATGGACGCAGTTGCACTGGCCCAAAAACATTTAGATCGTGAGGTGGTGTTTTTCGCCGTGGGTTTTGAAACCACGGCCCCGGCCAACGCCATGGCGGTTGCCCAGGCTGCGCGGCTGGGGCTTGTGAATTTTTCGCTGCTGGTTTCGCACGTGCTGGTGCCGCCGGCCATGCGGGCCGTGCTTTCCTCGCCCGGCAATCGGGTGCAAGCCTTTATTGCCGCCGGGCACGTGTGTACCATAACCGGCATGGAGGAATATCGCCCTTTGGCCGCGGAGTTCCGCGTGCCCATCGTGATTGCCGGCTTTGAACCGCTGGATATTTTGCAGGGCGTATTGATGTGCGTACGCCAACTCGAAACCGGCCGCTGTGAGGTGGAAAATCAATACGCCCGATCGGTCCGGCCCCAGGGCAACGTTTCGGCCAGGCGGCAAATGGAGGAAGTGTTCCAAACCGTGCCGCGAAAGTGGCGGGGCATAGGCGAAATTCCCGCCAGCGGATTGGCCTTGCGCGAGGTGTTTGAGGCGTTCGATGCCGAGCGACGGTTCGCAGTAGCGGATATAACCGCCGAGGAGTCCGGCGAGTGCATTGCCGGCGAGGTGCTGCAAGGGCGGAAAAAACCGCCCGACTGCCCGGCCTTCGGCATCCGCTGCACGCCCGATTGGCCGCTAGGGGCCCCGATGGTATCGGCCGAAGGGGCCTGCGCGGCATATTATCGCTACCGGAGAAATATATCAGAACAACCCTCACCCTAACCCTCTCCCAAAGGGAGAGGGAACTTTGAAAATGAACGACGAATTCCAATTACATTGTCCCCTTCCCCTCCGCGATCACCCCACCGTGCAGATGGCACACGGCGGAGGCGGGCGTTTCATGCGCCAGTTGATCGAGTCGATGTTCCTCCCCGCGTTTAGCCCCGGCACTTGTGCCGGGCGTAAAACGCCTGCGCACGATAGCGCGGTAATCGAGATCGGCGGGGTGCGATTGGCTTTTACCACCGATACCTTCGTCGTTAGTCCCATGTTTTTTCCTGGCGGCGACATCGGCAAGCTGGCTGTGTACGGCACGGTCAACGACCTGGCGATGGCCGGGGCGAAACCGCTTTATCTCAGCGCCGGTTTCGTGCTTGAAGAAGGGCTTGCTATGGAAACCCTGCGCCGGGTGGTGGCCTCGATGGCCGCCGCCGCCCGGGAAGTGGGAGTGCGGATAGTAACCGGCGACACCAAAGTGGTCGATCGCGGAAAAGCGGACGGCATCTTCATCAACACCGCCGGAATCGGGTTGGTTCCCGGGGACGTTGTTATCTCTCCCGCGCGGGTTGAGCCTGGCGATGTTATAATTTTAAGCGGCGATATCGGCCGGCACGGCATGGCTGTAATGTCCGTGCGCGAAGGATTGGGATTCGAGGGAAATTTGCAGAGCGATTGCGCTTCGCTAGCCGGGCTGGTCGAAGCCATGCTCGCCGCCGAGCGTGAAATTCACTGCCTGCGCGACCTGACGCGCGGCGGATTGGCCGCGGCGTTAAACGAAATCGCGGCCGACGCCGCCATGGGCATCGAGTTGGACGAGTCGGCCATTGCAGTCTCCGAACCGGTCGCCGGCG
>JBEKIK010000276.1:0-5665 GCA_050011795.1 Thermoguttaceae bacterium
CGGGCAGGGGCGCCCGCTGGTGCGTTTAATCCTGGCTGGAAACGGCTCGCTGGAAGAACGCTTTGCCAGTCCGAAAATGGAGTCTTTCAATCAGCGGATTTCCACGCGCTGTTATTTGGAGGCCCTCAGCCGCAGTGAAACTCAGGATTATATTCACGCCCAGATCGACCTGGCGGGCGGTTGCGGGATGGATTTGTTTTCAGAAGACGCTTGCCAGAGCGTATTCAAAGCCACCGACGGAGTGCCGCGATTGATAAACCAGCTTTGCGATCATGCTTTGCTGCTGGCTTATGTGGCCGGGAGCCGGATTGTCGTGCCGGCGCAAATCGAAGAGGCCTGGGCTGACTTGCAGCAATTGCCCACCCCCTGGAACGGCGACAAACAACAAGAACAGTGCGGAGTGATCGAATTCGGCCGGATCGACGAGAGCACCTACGAAAGTTCCAAACAAACCGCCGCCGAAAATTCAGAATTTCCCTCGTTAAGGGTGGCGAACGATTTTGACGAAGTCGATGCCGAATTGTCCCAGGTCTGCCGACAAATCGAAGGCATCGAACAGGCGCCGGAAAAGACCGAAGACGATTTTCAGCCGTTGGGAACCATCAAGCCTGAAGTTGAGCTGGTTCTCACCGATACCGATCATCCCTTTAATGAAGCGTTCGAACACGAAGAGGTCATTACCGACCGTTATGCCGCCACAACCGCCGCGCCATGCCCGCTTTTGCACCCGGAAAAGGCAGCGGAATCCGCGGAATCGCCCGCTGCCGAGATCGAAAATATCGAAAATGACGCCGAGCCCCAGCCGAACAAACCCCGTCCCATTGCCGCCGTGCGCAGGCATGAATACAAACGCCTGTTTGCTAAACTTCTCCAAGGGACTTCTCCATGAGCCGGATGCTGGAGGCGCTCAAACAAATAGAGATAAAGCGGCCGCCAACGCAACGGCGGGCAAATACGCCGCCGGCGGAAGACAGCCCCGCGGCGTGCGCGTCCGTTCAGTCGTCGGTGAATATCGAATCGGAAACCCCGGATAACCTCGAAGATCCTTATGATGCCGAATTGACGGAATTGCATCCTATTTTCCAAGAAGAACTGGATCGGTTGCATCAGTCTCCCGTGTTGGCTGAAGAACCGATTGCCGGCCCCCTGACAGTGCAAGACGCCATATCCGATTCTTCATCGATCGACGAAACCCTGGCCCGGGCCGAATCGGCGGTTGCCTCCGCGCTAACTCACGAAGAGCCGGATGTTTACGAAGAGATGGCCCAATATATTCTCACCGAATTAACGCCCGGCCTGCCTGCCGCATTGCTATTTACCAGTCCGGGCGGCGGCGCCGGACAAACGGAAATGCTGTTTTCGCTGTCAAAAAAACTAGGCAATCATCTCGGCGGGGAGGTGTTCGTGCTGGACGCCTTACCGAATAAAGAGATGCAAAATGAAAAAATACCCCGTATTTCCGGCGATTGGGGTTATTCGCTGGAAAAACTAAAAACGCGATACCAATTGGTGCTTATCGACGCTCCTTCATTGACCAACGCCCAAACATCCGCCATGATTTCCCGCTGTTACGGCGTATACCTGCTCGTCAGGCTGGGTTATGCAACGCCTTATGACGTATGCGAGGCTGTTAGAGTAATCCAACAATCCGGCGGCCGGTTGCTGGGGTGCATAGCCCTCGGCGATGCTCGATCATAACCCGCTTTTCTCACCAGACCGGTACGTTCCAAAACAGTGGTGAAAAATGCGGGATTATCGTCTTTGCGCAAATCGTTCCGTCTGGCCGACGATATCCAGGCCCGCCGTTTTGCTCCAGGCTGCAAGCAGTTTTTGCGATATTTCTCCGGGTCGGCCGCCGCCAATGGGCCGGCCGTTAAACCGGGTAACGGGCAACAAACAGAAGGGCGTGCTGGTTAAAATGATTTCGTCGGCCACGGCCAGGTCTTCCACGGTAAGATCGCACTCTTCACGGGCAATGCCCAAGGAACCGGCAATTTCAAACGTCGCCGCCAGGCTGATGCCGCGGAGAATTTTTTCAAACGGCGGCGAAATCAATCCGCGGTCCTTCCGGTATATCAATACGTTGGCCGTCGATGCCTCCGAGATATAACCATCCTGATCGAGCAATACCGCCCGGGCGTCGGGATCTTGCTTAATGGCCAGTTTATCGGCCAAATAATAGTGCATCCGGCTGCGGCATTTAACGTCCGGCGGCCAGCATTGCCGGGCGACTTGCTCGATCGGTGTGGTTGCCAGCGCCTGCCCCGTGCGATATTTCTCGGCCCAAAGATGAAAGGGCAGCGGATACGCGTGCAAACAAACCGTAGGCCGGCCGTGCTCAGCCGGGCCGTAAGTATGGTATGTCCCTGGAGTGACGAACATCGACAATCCCCAATCGTCGCCCGGCGCCAGGAACCGGCTGTTCCTTTCCACCAATTCACAAGCAATGGCCGTCCATTGTCGCCGATTTAAGCCCGGATCCACGCCGACAACCTGCAAGGAGCGCTCCAAGCGGGCCAGATGATCCTCAAGTCGGAATATCCTGCTGGAAAAGGTACGCAGTTGCTCGGAGACGGTAACGCCCAGCACAAAACCGGCGTCGGTGGCCGAAACCGCCGCCGAGGAGGCCGGTATCCAATTGCCGTTTAAATATGCTTGCGGCTCGTTCATCCATACATTATGGATCAGGGGACAGGAAATAGGGAATGGGGGATAGGAAAAAAGGATGAAGGATGAAAATTGAATACTGAAAACAGATTACTGATAACTGAAAACTTTAAAGAAACCGCTTGCGGTTTCGCGCAGCCTCTCGTCCACTACCCGCTAATCGCCGATTTCGTGATCTTTCCCTTTTACAGTGTCAGCGGGAAAAACGTAGCGATCGACGGCTTCCAACAAACTGTTGGAGGTCAGATAGAATTTCCACTTATGCATCTTGCCTACTTCGCAGGAAACGTCGAGCAGTTCTATTTTCTCATATTCGCCGCAGCCCGCCGGGCCGGCGAAACCCAGCGCTTCCGGACCGCGTCGCCCGTATGTTTTGGGATACATTCTTAATACTCTGTCGCAACCGTTGCGCGTCAGCAACACGCTTTCGACCTGAGAAAGCGCTAAGTTGAATATGCCGCTGGACGCCAGGCAGTCGTAGTCCGCCGCCGCGGCCACCATCACTACCCGGATAGCAGCGGTGCGGCGTGCGGATTTGTCGGGCGAATTTCGGCCGGGCAATGTCCGGCAGGCCACCTCGCCGCCAGCCAATAATTGCAGGCTTCCCGCCGCGATTTGCGCGCCCATGCTGTATCCCATCAGACACAGCGGCACGTCCCCGCGCATACCATCAATGCAAGCGGCCATGTAATAAGCTTGAGCGTCGCAGAAGCAGAATTTCAATTGTACGTCGGCGCGATTTCGCCGGCACATCTTCTCGCTGGGCCACGACCAAATGACCAGCCGGAACGGCCGGTCTTTGGCAATTTGCAACATGCGGCAATAAATGGGCCAGGCAAATTCAATCGCATCGTCGGCGTCCTCGCGGTTGCCGTGGATGACGACCGTCGTCGGCACGGCCGGATCGTCGCACCCTCGGAAGGATTCCGCGTCGCTTGCCTGCCATTGGCAATCGGCCGAATACCGCCAATAACCGATCGCCTTTTGTCCGCACTGCAAATCGTCCGAAAGCGGCGCCGAGCGCGTGCTGATCAACCAAAGTTGCTGCCGCTCTTCGTTACCCTGAACTTTCACTCCCGGGAGGACTAGAAACGCCGCCCACGCGATGAAAACAGCCTTTATGCCCGGGATTCTTGCCATGCCGCAGGCAAAGCCGACGTTTGATAAAAGTTTATTCATGTTAGTGATACCGGTTCCGATGTTTTGATTATTTGATAATCGACGCACCCGCAAATGTTACCCGATCCTCACCTCTTTCTTAATTGTAGCTTATAGTCAACGCGTTAGGCTGCGAAAAGTCAACGCTCGGTTTTTTTAAAAACAACCTTGTTGCGTTTGCACATCATTAAGCGTGGTGTAGAGTTTCTTGGCGAAACCTTCGCCGGTAACGATACCGTTTCGATGGGAGAATCGAAAAATGAAGAAGTTACTGATCTTAACGTTTGTGGCGATTTTGTTGAGCGGAGCGGCCGGATGCCGGATCGCCGATTGGTGGCGCCGACCGGCCGGAGTGACAACCGTACCGTAGATCCGCACGCGCGCCGCGCCGACACCAGCGGACGGCAACAAATGAACAATCCAGCTTCGCTGGCAACGATACCGTTTCAATGGGAGAATTGAAAAATGAAGAAATTGCTGCTCTTAATGATTATGGCGATGCTACTGGCCGGTGCCGCGGGGTGCGGCATCTGCGACTGGTGGCGTCGCGGACCGGCCTACCAACAATGCCAGCCGTCGATAATGTACTCCAATCCTTGCCCAACTGTCAGCACTTGTGATCCCTGTGCCGGTGCGCCGGTAGTAACGCCTGGTCCGGAGACCTATACGCCCGCCACGCGCTAAACGTGGAAAGTAAAAAAGAACGAAGAACACAAGACGAGGAAAACTGAACAAAAGATTTTTCTGTTCCGTATTCATCGCGGTGGGGGGTTCTTCTTTCCTTGGATAATTCTCCAGCCAGGCACGGATGGTGAAAAAACTGCTTTGCACCTCCCGGCATAGGATGTTCATCGCGCGCCGGTTGCCTTCCACTGGATGCGGCCGGCCGCGATGAACTCGGATAATTCAAGAAACACCGGAAGACGGCTGTATTCCGGCCAATTGAGAAATCAAGAAACGCCCCAAAGCCGGCGGCTTTCTAGCCAACGTCCCAAACGCAAAAACTGCGTGCGCAAAACGGAGGAAGAAAAATGACTTAAACGAAATATCGGAATTACGCGATTTTGAAAATGCCGCTTGCTCTCCGCCGACCCGATGCCCATGTCGTATATCCGATCGCCGCGCAGGGCACTGTCTTTTAGCGTGTTCCAAAGCAGGACCGTGCCAAGTCCCGTTCGCAAACTCCGGGCGTCGAAACCCCGGCGCAGCCCGTATGCGCAGCCGCGATAATGATAGCCGTAGATAAATGCCGCCGGGCGCCCGTCGAGCAAAAGCAAGTTCATGTCCGCCGCCCCGGCCGCCGCGGCCAGGGCATGAACTTCCCGCAAAAACGCCCGCACCGTCTCGTGCGACAACGTAGTGCCGTCGGTCGCCGCCGCCTGCCAACTGCTCCGGGCGACGGCCTCGCAAGCCTCATATAAGTCCCAGTGCGGATCCCCGTCGCCTTGCCGAAGGCTTTCTGGCCGGCAGCGCAGATATTCCACCTTACCCTGCCTGGATAGTTTTTCTTCGGTTTGACGGATGCGCCTGAGCCAAACGCCTTTTCGCCCGGCCAGATAATTCTCCCAGCCGGCGGAAAAATCGACTGCCGCGGTCTGATTCCAAAGCGTCGAATAAGCCTGATAACCGGCCGATCGCATGGCATTTCGGGATTCCCGCCAATCGGGGCCGGGCGCGCCGATCCAACGCAATTCGATCAAGTCCCAATCGCGCGGCGTGCATCGAATATGTTCCATTGCCGCTTTTAGCGCAGAGGGGGGATCAGGTCCGATGGGGCCGTAAAAAGAGCCCCAATTATCCAAGGGGTAGGTTAGCACTCGTAAACGCCCCACCTTGGTTT
>JBEKIK010000277.1:0-4162 GCA_050011795.1 Thermoguttaceae bacterium
GCGGGTTGTTCAACAACAGCAGCGCATGGAACGGCAAGTTCCACTTGGAGATGCATTGGTGGCACGGCGCGCACTACGCCCTATGGGATCGCTGGCCGCTTTTCGAGCGCAGCCTGGGTTGGTATCGGAAAATCCTGCCCGCGGCCCGAGATAAGGCCCTGCGGCAAGGGTATCGCGGCGCCCGCTGGCCGAAGATGGTCGGGCCGGAGGGGCGCGATTCGCCCTCGGGTATCGGACCGCTGTTGATCTGGCAGCAGCCGCATCCGATCTTCTACGCCGAGTTGGATTATCGCCTGCATCCCACGCGCGAGATTTTAGAAAAATGGCGTGAGATAGTCGAAGATACCGCCGAGTTCATGGCCTCGTTTGCCGTGCGGGACAAGGAATCTGGGCAATTCGTTCTGGGGCCGCCGATCAAAACCGTGCCGGAAAAAATAGACTCGAAAACCACCCGCAACCCGGCGTTCGAGTTGTGCTATTGGCGCTTCGGATTGCGCATGGCCCAAGAGTGGCGCGAGCGACTCGGGCTTGCGCGTAAACCTGAATGGGACAAGGTCCTTAAAGGCCTGGCGCCTTTGCCCCAGGCCGACGGCCTATATCTTCAGCAGGAAGACATGACCGGCACCTACACCAAGATGAACTGGGAACATCCCGCGCTGATCGGCACGCTGGGAATGCTGCCGGGCGACGGCACGGACCCGGCGGTAATGAAAGCAACCGTGCGAAAAGTGACGTCCGGTTGGCAGTGGGACCGGTGCTGGGGCTGGGACTTTCCCATGATGGCCATGGCCGCCGCGCGCAACGGCGAGCCCGCGCTGGCAATCGAAGCGCTATTGCACCCCTCCAATAAAAACGGCTTTAATCAAGTCGGCTTAAGCGCAGGCGGCCCGTTTCCGTATTTCCCTTCCAACGGCGGATTGCTTTACGCGGTGGCCATGATGGCCGCCGGTTGGGACGGCGGGCCTGAAGATAAAGATGCGCCGGGATTTCCGCATGACGGAACCTGGGTTGTCAAATGGGAACGATTGAGGAGAGCGCCATGAAGATAGTTTCCTATAATTTGGCAGACTTATGAGCAAAATGAATTGGCGAAGAAGATTGAAGATTCCATGTTGGATTTTATCGCCGATTTTTTGTACAGTTTTTGGTCTGGTGTTGTCGTCAAACATTTTCGCAGCCCCGGCGGAGGACAAAACACCCCGGCCGCAGGTGCTCGCGGATTTCGAGGATCACCAAGCCGTCAAACTGAATCCCAACGAAGCCGAGATCCGCAGCGTGCCGGTCGGCGGCGGTCATGCCCTGGAGATTACCACCCAGGCCGCGGCATCCTGGCCCGGGGTGATCATCGAACTGAACAAGGGAAAATGGGACTTAAGCCGGTTCGATGCCGTAGAGATGGACGTCGACAATCCGCAGGACGCGGCGGTGCGAGTGCTTTTGAGCATCAACAATCCCGGCGCGGACGGCGAGAAGAACAACAACACCGAATCCGTCATCGTTCCGCCCCGTGCCAAGGCCGTTTTGACTGTTCCTTTCGGTATGTGGCACGGCAATCCCGTGCATAATTTGGACCTGAAAAACATTGTCGCAGTAAAGGTATTTTTGGATCGACCGGGCCGGTCGCATCGTTTTTTGGTCGACAACATCCGGGCCGTCAGTTTTGCCGACCGCGGCGAGATGCAAAAAATCTTCGCCGATCCTTTTTTCAAGCAGTTAAAGCCAATATTCGGCCGCGGCGTGAACTTGGGCAACGCCCTGGAAGCGCCCAAAGAGGGCGATTGGGGCGTTGTGCTCAAAGCAGAATACTTCCAGCGAATCGCGGCGGCCGGGTTCGACTCGGTCCGCATACCCGTCCGCTGGTCGTCCCATGCCGAACAGTCGCCGCCTTATAAAATTGACCCGAAATTCTTCGAGCGCGTGGATTGGGCAATCGATCAGGCATTAAAAAATCATCTGATTCCTGTGCTGAACGTGCACCACTACGAGGAAATTTTTAATGTTCCCGACAAGCACGGCGAGCGATTCCTCGCCCTCTGGCAACAAATTGCCGAGCATTACAAAGACTATCCGCCCGACCTGGCCTTGGAATTGCTCAACGAGCCGCACGCGAATCTCACGTCGGATAAGTGGAACCGGCTTTTAAGCGAGGCCATCCGCGTAATCCGGCCGAGCAATCCCCAGCGGGAAATCGTGGTCGGGCCGGTGGGCTGGAACGGCATCGGAGAGCTACCGACGCTAGTGCTGCCCGAGGATGACCGGCACTTGATCGTCACGGTCCATTATTACAATCCATTCCATTTCACCCATCAGGGCGCGGAATGGGCCGGCGCGGAAGCCCGAAACTGGCTGGGCACGAAATGGACGGGCACAAAGACCGAACGGCAGGCCGTTATTTTGGATTTAGACAAGGCGATCACCTGGGCGGTCGAACATCGCCGGCCGTTGTACCTGGGCGAGTTCGGCGCATACAACAAGGCCGAGATGGAATCGCGTGCCCGCTGGACCCGCTTCGTGGCCGAGGAGGCCCTGCAACGCAAGATGGGTTTTGCCTATTGGGAGTTCTGCTCTGGCTTTGGCGTGTTCGACCCGCAAAAAAACCAATGGATCGAGCCGCTGAAAAAGGCGTTGCTTGACGCCGGACAGACCGAGAAGTCCGGCGGCAAATGACGCTAGATCGTTTTTTATTTCTATTGTGTTATCTTTACTAGCGCTTCGAGGGCGGCTTGTCGATCAGGCCAGTTTCCGCAGCGGAGTAATCCAATGAGCGCCTCATTGGCTTTTGCCGCATCTTTACCTATCTGCCCCAATGCATTGGCAGCGGAAATTCTTGTAGAAGGTTCGTTGTCCCCGAGTAAATCGATGAGTGCCGGTACAGCGTTTTTTGCCTCAGGACCAATTCTTCCTATAAGATTAGCAGCGAAACTTCTGACCCCGGGATGCTGGTCTTGAAGCAAATTAATCAAGTATGGGAGGGCATCTAATGGTTTTGGAAACACCGTGGTTAGGGCCTTTGCGGCGGATATTCGGACGAGCGGTTCACTGTCTCCGAGTAATCCTGTTAGATCCGGGATGGCTTCTTTGGCCGCTGGGCCAATATTTCCTAGAACCTCGGCGGCTTGCCGCCGAACGTCCCAATGCGGATTTGTAAGCAAGTTTTTTATATCTGGGACAAACTTTACCGTCGCTGGACCCATCTTATCGAGGGCCTCAGCAGCGGAATTGCGGACATTCCAGGTTTTATCCTGGAGCAACACAACGAGATTATGTATTGTGTACTCTACATTTGGACCTATCGGCCCTAACTGCCCCAAAGCCTTGGCGGCGGACATTTGGACAATCGGTACACAATCCCAGAGCAAATTATTTAGGGCTGGGACGGCTTCGTCCTCAAGACATTTGATGCGGGCTAAAACGCTTTTATTCACCTCTGGGCGGGAACTGTTATCTATTTCTTTGCGTCCGACTTCCCCTAGGGACTCCGCGGCCCATCTCCGAACATTCCAACATGGATCGTCACACAATTTTATTAACTCCTTGAAGACTATTGCCACATCTGATTTATCCGGATCTACTATTTTCAACGCCAAAGGCGCGGGCTCTGCCGCAAAGACATGGCAAACAAGTCCGACGTTAAGGATTATTATACTAAATGGAATCGTTAAAAATCTCATCTCTCGTTACTCCTGTATGGAATCGACCATTAATATTTGTCTATGCATACAAAGAATCGGCCAATCGGCAACGAGCGGAAAAAGGAAAAACGGGGGAAAATAGTCATATTCTATTTTTAAAAAAGAGGCCATTCTGAATAAAAGGGATCTGAATAAAGTGAAAAAAGGGAATAAGTGGAATACAGGGTACAGAATGTCCCCTTTTCAGAAATCGAGTTGGGTTTAGGACTTTCACCCCCGAGCCGACAAACACCATCGACATAAAAACGAAGGAGCCCGCCTTATTGGGGCGGGCTCCTTTTAGGGGATAGGCTGTAAAAAACAAAAGCCGGTACGCAAACCTCAAGAAACCGGTCGCTTTCACGATAGACCGGCAAGCGAACCAAGCGTGCTGGCTTTCACACGCAACATTTAGCCTATCCATCACCTCTAAGTGTATTATAGACCAGCGAATCCGCCGGGCAAGGGTCTTTTCGCTTTATCAAAAACGG
>JBEKIK010000278.1:0-4157 GCA_050011795.1 Thermoguttaceae bacterium
CCAATACGACCTCCCTTCAGCCCAAATTCTTCGTCAACAGGCCGAGTGGCTCGCGCCGGCAAGGGCAAGGGTTTTGCGGAAAGTCGGCATCGGGCAGCGGCGGAAGGTCCTTGATCTGGCCTGTGGCTTTGGGGCGGTAACCGATGAGTTGCTCCGCCGATCGTGCGGCGAGGTCGCGGCTCTGGATTGCCGCCAAAACGTCTTGGCCGTCGATCCCCGGCCTTTTGCCCATGCCGACCGAGTTTGCGGCGACGCGCTCCGCCTGCCATTTGCCGACGGCGCTTTCGATCTGGTATTCTGCCAGTTCACTTTTCTTTGGATAAACGCTGGTTCCGCAGTCAAGGAAATCCACAGAGTTTTGCAGCCCCGGGGCGTGCTTGTGGCCATCGAGCCGGACTATGGCGGTATGATAGAATACCCCCCGGAGATTGCCGCCGGGGGGCTTTGGCTTAGCGCCCTGACTCGCGCCGGGGCTGATCCTTGTATCGGCCGTAAACTGCCCGATATATTGCGGCAAACGGACTGGAAAGTTGAAGTGGATTTACTCGATCGCCTGATACTCCCGTCGCCAACCCGCTTTGAATTGATCGAAGAACTGCCTTTAACCGATGAAGAAAAAATCACGCTCTCGCAAATCAAAGCCGCCGACGCCGCCTTGGCCGAAACAGCTAAAGTGGTTCATCTGCCGATGTTCATCATCATCGCTGAGCGAATATCCCAAGCGAATTAATGTCACGATATGCGTTTAAACCATATTACCCAACCAATAAAACCGTTTTATGGGCGAATAACCGTTTGGAATCATGGCGGGTTGTTTAAGTTCAAAACAATGTTAATATATCGGCATGAACGCGGTTGAGTTGCAAGAAGTTACCAAGCGATTTGGCGATCACGTGGCCGTGGATCGTCTTGATCTTGCGGTTCCCGAAGGGGCCATTTACGGCTTCATCGGGCCCAACGGATCGGGCAAAACCACCACCCTGCGGATGATCTTGCGCATATTCTATCCGGAAAGCGGCCGGATCAGCGTGCTGGGATGCGATCGAAGCCGGGTCGCCGATGACCGCGTGGGCTACCTGCCCGAGGAACGCGGACTGTACAAGCGGATGCGGGTCCGCGATCTTTTGACCTATTACGCCCGGCTGAAAGGATTCCGCAACTGCCGCCGGGAAATCGACGATTGGCTTGCGCGTTTCGACCTGACAGAGTGGGCCCCGCGGCGGATCGATACGCTATCGAAAGGCATGGCACAGAAAGTGCAATTTATTTCGGCAGTGGTCGCCCGGCCGAAGCTGCTGGTGCTAGACGAGCCATTTACCGGGCTGGACCCACTGAACATGGAAGTGCTCAAGGACGCGGTCGTTTCGCTGCATCGCGGCGGGACCACGGTGATCTTTTCCACGCACGACATGGACATCGCCGAGCGGATGTGCGACACGGTCTTTATGATCTGCCGCGGCCGGAAGGTGCTCGACGGCACGCTGGAATCGATCCAGGCCCAGTACGGACAGGACACGATCCGGGTGCGCGTGGGCAACGGCGACGGGGCCTTCGATAGTCTGCCCGGCGTGATCCGGGTCAACGACTACGGACGCTACACCGAACTGCGCATGGAGCCGCAAGCCGATTCACAGGCGATTCTCCGGGAACTCGTGCGCCGCAGTCGGGTCGAGCATTTCGAATTGGCCCAGCCATCTTTGCACGACATCTTCGTGCGCATTGCCGGGGCGGAAGCACAACCGGCGGAGGAGATCGGCCGTGGGTAAGATATTGGTTATCGCAGTTCGTGAATATCGCGCGATAGTGGGCACCAAGGCTTTCCTGATTGCGATTATTATGATGCCGATCTTGATGGGCGGCGGGATCGCCGTCCAGATATTGCTCCAGCATCGACTCGGCCCCACTGAACGGAAAATCATGGTCCTGGATTCCTCCGGCGTGATGTTCGACAAATTGGCCCAAGCCGCGCAAAAACGCGATAACGAGATTCTTGATAAAGGCAAACAAATCGGGCCGCGATACGTGCTCCAGGCCAGCCCGGCCGCGATGGTGACCGAGGAAATGCGCTACGATCTATCGGAGCAGGTCCGAAAGGGCCTGATCGACGCCTTTGTGGAAATACCCGCCGCGGTGGACAAGCTGTCTTCCGGAGACAAACAGCCCGGAGTGAAATTTTACGCCGAGAACGCGGCCGTTTCGGATGAATGGCATTGGTTTCAGGGAACTATCAACGACATTGTGCACGCAAGCCGTTTGCATCAGGCCAAGATCGATCCGGATTTGGTCGCCCGGGCAACCGCGTGGGTAAACGTCGAGCCTTTGGGACTGGTCGAACGCTCGAAAGCCGGCCAGTTCAGCAAACCGCGTGAAAGCAAGATCGAGGAAACCATTTTTCTGCCCTTCGGCATGATGATGCTGATGTTCATGGTCGTGTTCCTGGCAGCCCAACCCATGCTGGAAAGCGTGTTGGAGGAAAAAAGCCAGCGGATCGCCGAGGTCTTGCTTGGCTCGGCCAATTCCTTCCAACTGATGATCGGCAAGCTGATCGGCGGCGTGGGCGGATCGCTGACCATTGTTGTCGCCTACGCGGCCGGCGGTTGCGCATTGGCCTGGTATTACGACGCCATTCACATGGTGCCGCTTCGGATCGTGCCTTGGTTCATCGTCTTTCAGATATTGTCCGTAATGCTCTTCGGCTCGATTTTCATGGCCGTGGGCGCGGCGGTCAATCAGCTCAAGGAAGCCCAATCGATGCTGATGCCGATCTGGCTGTTGATGATGTTTCCTCTCTTTGTCTGGTTCCAGGTGGTCCGCGATCCGATGGGCAGTTTCGCGACTTGGATTTCCTTTGTGCCCCCGGCCACGTCGCTGATGATGGTGCTGCGCATGGGCAGCACCGCGGCCGTGCCGCTGTGGCAACCGCTTCTGGGCATAGTGGTAATGCTTGCGGCCACGCTGGTTTGCATATTCGCCGCCGCCAGAATCTTCCGCATCGGCATCCTGGCACAGGGGAAAACGCCCAAGATGTCGGAACTGATTCGCTGGGCAATCCGCGGATAAAACCGCGAAACCGCAAGCGGTTTCTTTGCAAATGCGGATTTATTTTCAACGCCTAGTAATCAAGATCAAAGCGAACGCCCTTACGTATTAGGGGATTATCCATTGTGGTATCCAGGCCCAGGATCGTGTTGGTGTTGTACTTGGCTGGGATTTCCTCGTCCGCCTTTGATGGATCTTGATGATTACGAATCGCAGCCTCTCGGTTTCGATTGGCTGAGATCTCATCGGCTTTCTTTGTGATTTCCACCCGATAGAACCCGGGACCGACGCCGGGTGGATCGCCCGGCTTGGCATCCTCCATGACGAAAATAGCCATGCCGTTGGCATTGGTTTTACCTTTGGCGATTTTCAGCTTGTTGCCCAGGAATTTTTCCGGCACCAGCTTGACTTCGGCGTCGGCCAGAAATTGTTTGTTGTGATATACCGTGCAATGAATCGGCGTCCGATTCTGAAGTATTTTTGTCTTTTGCCATTGTCGGATGCGATTCGCAATCTCATCGGCCGTCACTGCGTGGTCGTTATCCAAGTCGATATTCGCGAGGTTGGATTTCAGCGAGGCGGCCTTGTCCAACTCCGGACCGGAGATTTTGCCGTCATCGTTTGCATCGTACTGTTCCAGGGCGGCATAGCCGGCCGCGACAGGATCGATCTCCGGAGCATAGGACTTGGCGCCCTTCGAACATCCCCCGAGGAAAATCAATCCAAGGATTGCCGCCGGCAGTCCGTAAAAGGTTGCGTTGCATGTGCGCATGGCTTCACATTTATTCGGGGAATTCAATCGCCCCTCCGTCAGCGCGATTGCACAGATTGCGGTGGACCTGTTCGGAAATCTCGTAGTTTATAAGCCTTACAGAGCCGTCGCACATCGACATGTTAAAACCCGTTGAATGGGCGCTGCCGAAGTTATAGGTGCCCAATCCGGTCAGCCCATAGGCGGTATCGCCGGGATCCGTGGGACTGCCGCGTCCGTCATGCCGTGGGGCGAGATAATAAGTACTAGTTGCATCTTGCGGATACGACGCCCAACGCAGTATATTGCGGTCGCTGCTGACACAAGGCCCCGCGTCATCGCCCCACGACGTCCCGTTATTCATCAG
>JBEKIK010000279.1:0-4150 GCA_050011795.1 Thermoguttaceae bacterium
GAGAGGGTTAGGGTGAGGGCTTTTGGTCGCATAATGACTTGCCCAGTTTGTATGACTTTACTATGCCCTCACCCCCTGCCCCTCTCCCAAAGGGCGAGGGGAGTAATTTGCAAAAGTCCAATGTTAACTTAAATCATCGCGTTGCCGCGTGTTTACGCTACGCGAAAAAACGCCAGTTTTTTGCATGATGGACGCGCTATTTTTAATTATAAAGCGTATTGGATGCCATACAATGTCTTTAATTTTCAATGATACATTATAATTAATTTGCTACCCCACTGCTAAGATAGCATATCTATGAATAAACATCGGATAACGGGAATCTCGGACGGTTATGGTGGCGGGTGAGCGGAATTGGAAGGAAGCGATTCGTTCGGAAGACCTGAAAGGTGGGCACGGTAGGCATTCAACCAATCTTCAATTTCCTTGGCCTGCGCCTTCTGCCCCTGAGACCGGGCAAGTTCCAATGCCTTCTGGGCTGCGCCGATGGCATCAGAAGAATGGTGCATATTAGCATAGGCCGATGCCAAATCGAAATAGACATCGGTAAAGTCGGGCTTCAACCGCAAGGTTTGCTGAAAATGTTCAATCGCCTCTTGAGTACGGTTCTTTTTGACAAATGCTTTACCCATATTGTAGTGGGCTGTAGGATAATCGGGATTGAGCCGCAGGGCTTGCTCGAAATGTTCGATTGCCTCTGGCAGTCGGCCAATATCCAAAAATATTTTGCCTAGATTATTGTGGACCTCGGGGTCGTTAGGTTTCAACCGTAAGGCTTGTTCGTAATTTTTCATTGCCTCTTGAGTATGCCCAGTTTTGTCCAGTATGATACCCAGGTTATAGTAGGCATCAGGGTAATCGGGATTCAGCTTAAGGGACTGCCGGTAATGTTCGATTGCCTCCTGATACTGACCTGCTTGGACTAATGCTACACCCAAGTTGTTGTGGGCCTTGAAATAGTCGGGATTGAGTTGCAGGGCTTGCTTGTAATGTTCAATTGCCTCCGACAATCGATTTACATCGGCCAATGCGTTGCCAAGGTTGTATTGGCCCATCCAAAATTCCGGATTTTTTTCCAGCGTTACCTGGTACAATGTGATTTTGTCATAGTAGAGTCCACTTTGCGCCCAGGTCTGAAATGCAAGTGCTCCCGCCGCCACAATGGGGAGGATCATAACCGACCAATGCACAGCTCCTTGCGCCTTCCGATACCACGTACTCCAAAGTGCCGCCGCCAGTGCAATCACAGCGATAAGTGCAATGTGTTGATAATGGTCGGCCACTAGCGAATGTTTCATGAAGCCCACGTTCACAAATCCCATTACCGGGATCAGTGCAATGCAGAAAAATCCCCAGGCAAACAAGAACGGCCGACTCCAGCCCTTCTGATACCGCCACAGCACTGACGTAACGATCAACACAGCCAACAGTGGCAGCCACCAAAGCGGATTATCAACCTTGATGTGCCATTGCGCATAGACAAAGGTCAAGTCAACCGGAAAAAGCGCCTTGTCAAGGTAGAACCACACTGCGCCGCCGGCCCCCAGCATACGCTCTATAAAACCGGCATTCCGGAATGCTACTTCCAAACCGTGCGTTCGGAACCACACGTTCACACCAGTCAGCGTCACGGCAGCCAAGAAAAACGGCGCAGTCCGCAGCAGATCCCACCTCGTTATATGACGCAACCACCAAACTATCTCTACAAGCAGCACCGGCAAGATCGCCACCGATCCCTTGCTAAGCATTGCCAAGACGAACGCCGTCAGGCTGAACCAATACCAACGGCTTACCTGGGGACGATATAGGCGGTTTTGTGGCGGCGAGTGCATCTCCGCCTTCAGATAACACAGAATCGACAACAGAAAGAAGAACATCGCCATCAGATTTTTCCGCTGCGCGATCCAGGCCACCGACTCCACGTTCACCGGATGCACGGCGAAGATCATGGCTGCCCAAAAAGCCCCGGGAATGGACAATTTCCGCAATATAAGCCAAATCAGCAATGACGCTACGATGTGCAAGATTAAATTGGTGATGTGGTAGCCGGTGGGGTGCATTCCCCATATCCGCCACTCGATCCAAAACGTGGTATTGGTCACCGGCCAGTAATCGGGTGCTTCGGACGTGCACCAAAACCGATAAAGGCCGTCGGAGGTTTTGACGATGGGGCTATTTGTCAAAAGGTTGTCGTCATCAAGGATGAATCCGCCGCTTATAGAGGGCAGATAAACAATTAAAACTGCCCCGACGATTAGCGCTATTCGCGCCGACACGCGGAGGCGTAAAGCAGATGGGATATAAGTTCCCAACTGGGCTTGAGGGGCGAGTTTCTTGGAAGAATTATTTTGTTTAGACATCCGTGCAGTATCTGACACGAAAAGAGGACCTATCGCGATAAGAGTATTTTATATTGCTTCCGGGGAGATTTGAAGAATTTGACATTAGAAAACTGGCTGGTTTCTAATCCAAGCGGATAACGATGTATGAGTTAATTGCCGTTCTTATGAATAATCCTGGTACATCGATGCCATCTTTTCAACCCGCTGGGCTATCAGGCTGCGGAGTTCGGGCGGTTTGATCACTTCGGCCTGGTCGCCATAGCCCAGGATCCACCAGGAAATTTCGTTCAAACCGGAAACGGTGACTTGGAAATCGAGCGTTCCGTCTTTATTGAAGGTCGATTGTTGCGTTTTGTGCCAAGTGACTTCGGCCACGTTTTGCGCCACCATTTTGCTGAATCGGACCGTCACGTCCCAATCGGGACCGGGTTCGGGAATCAGATGCCAGGCGTTGCGCAGGAATCGTTCGATGGAAAATCCTCGCGGAATTTTGTAGCGGTCGTCCAAGAGTTCGATTTCGGCGATCCGGCCGAGGTTGAAGGTGCGCGTGGCCCTGTGCAGCGAGGAGCGGCCGACCACGTACCAGCTCCGGCGGCTGAAAAACAATTGGTAAGGGTTGAGCTTGGTGCGGATTTCCTCGCCTTCGTTCAGGCTGCGGTATCGCAGGCGCACGCTCCGCCGCCTGGTTACGGCCTCGATCAGTTGATCGTATACGGGCCGCTTGCCTTCCAAGGGATTGTTGGGCAAGGGCTGAATGCGCAGGGCATTGATCACTTCGCGGAGTTGATCGCGGAGCCGGCCGGGCAGGGCGCTTTCCAGTTTTACGGCCGCGGCGCGGGCGGGATTGAGAAAAGGCAATCCGGCGCGGTCGCCCATTTCGTGACAGAGCACGATCAGGGCCAAGGCTTCTTCAGGGGTGAAATTCGTGGGCGGCAGGTAATTGTTGCCCGCTATGTGGTACTGCTGCTGATCCTCATCATAGCGCAGCGGCACGCCCGAGGAGCGCAACAGGTCCAGGTCGCGAAAGATCGTCCGCCGGCTGACTCCGCATTCCTGCGCCAATCCCTCAATGTGATATCCTTTTCCAGCCTGAAGCAGACTGATTAGATTCAGCAGTCGGTGGATACGTGCTAGATTCATAAGCCGAGGGACTCGCAGTTTCCGGCCATGTAATACGTGAACTATTGGTATCGCTGTTTTGGGCGGAATTACCCGCAGGCTGGGCGGAAACTTCCTGGTACCCGGCCTGTTGGACCGCCGGCTTAGTCGCTTTTTTCCAGCCGGAGGCGGCCATCGCGATATCCGGTGTTACTTTTATGGTCGATGATTTTTACCCCGGCGCCTGGCCCGCCGCCGCCCCGGCCTCCGGCAGAGGCTTGGGTTCTTCCGGCATGGCCGGAGTCGGCTCGGCCGGTTGATAACCGGGGTCGACCGGTTGCGGTTCGGGCGTGGGCACCAGTTCGGGCCGGGGCGTATTGCCCGGCTTGGAGTCTTGCTCGTTTTGTACGTTGTCGCCGGGAAATCCGGTCGATCCGCCTGGGTGTTGTTCGTACGGCCCGCGGCTGATGACCTTCGGCTGGGTAAAGCCGTAGTCCATGTAAGTCGAGGCGCCGCGGGAGCGTGCCCGGCGCCGGGCGTCAAAGTACGCCTTGCCCGGCCAGGGACCTTCCGCCAAATATACGCCATTGTACTCTAAAAGCGAACCCTTGCGATAGTGAACCTGCATGATCGCTTTGTTGTAATTTATGACCGAACGGTAGTAATCGCTTTCGGCCTGGGCCAGGCGCTGCTGGGAAGAAAGCAATACG
>JBEKIK010000280.1:0-4142 GCA_050011795.1 Thermoguttaceae bacterium
CAATCATCCCCACGGAAACCTTGCCCGAAGAGGATCCCGAAAGATCGTTGAACAACGCTGTGGTCTGCCTGGGAACCTCGGCCGCGGCGGCGCGGACCACTTCCACCAGCAAGTCCCGCCCGCTACCGCCGGCGCCCACCAATGCAGCCGATACCCGCGCGCACCGCGACGATACCAACACGCCGACCGTCCAACGACGGCCTTCTACACCTTGGTGCATATCCGGCCGAAATAGCTTGGGCATAAATTACGCAATTCGGATCCCGCTGGCGTTTCGCCAGTGCCATACTCGGGTACCACTGGCGTTTCGCCAGTGCCGCTTTATTCACGGGCAAGATGCCCGTGCCACACATTACGAATAATTGGCGCTAATTACGCCACCATGCGAGCTTCTTCGATTACTTCGCCGGTAATGCCGGCCACGAATTCCTCGAATATCCTCAAATCCAGGGCGGAAGCGGAATCGCCCTCCGGATGGAATTGCGTGCCAAAGGCGAACCAGTCGTCCCGGGTGCTTTCGATGGCCTCGACCACGCCGTCCGGACAACGGGCGGTAACGGCAAACCCCGGCGCCACCTCGTCGATGGCCATGTGGTGCATGCTGTTTACGCGGATTTCGCCCTCGCCATACACCCGCTCCATTAACGAACCTTTTTCGACCACCAAGGCATGGCGGTGATTCGGATCCATGGGATCCAAATGCGGCAAGGCCCGGGGGAGATCTTCGGGAATGTGATAATGCAGATTGCCGCCTTGCGATACGTTCAATAATTGCAGGCCGCAGCCGATGCCCATTGCCGGCATCCTTCGCTCGGCAACGAACTGCACCAGCAAGCGATCGAAATGTTCCCGCCGTGAATCCAAGAGCCGCATCGACGGATGGGTCATGAATCCGTCGTATCGCGGGTCCAGATCGGCGCCGCCGCAAAGAACCACGCCGTCCAGATGTTCTAATACGCGATTTATGTCGTCTTCTTCGGCCAAGGGTGGAATGATCAGAGGTATGGCCCCGGCCTTGATCAGGCAGTTGTAATAGCCGGCGGCAAGATAAGAGAATGCAGGAGCGTCTTTCCGAGAGCAGCGATAGTCGGCATTCAGACCTATCAATGGTTTTATAGCCATTGTACACTCCTTTCTGGACACTTCCTGTGCCCAAATAGTGCGGAAGCCGGGAAAGGCGTTGGAAAAGAATCTCCACGAATTACGGCTCGGTCGGATTTACAGAAGAGGGAAGGATTTTCAGCGCGCTTAAGTCTAACGCGGGGAAAACTAAGCATAATGCCTAGAAAGCAGGCCAAAGACGGCAATCCTTGACGCCCGGTCCGCCGACCTTTCCCACCGGTCTGTGATGCCCGGCCCTGGGCACGTTACCGGGGTGATGTCCTTATCCAGTGGCCTCGTACTCCTCTAGCTTCGACGTGTCACCGTCGATTGAAGTGCAAGTCACGGCAGAGTTTACGTAACCGTTAAAATCATCACAACCACCCCAGCCATTTTGTGGTGCTTTCCCACTTTCCCCACAAGGGGTTGTATTGACAGCACCGCTAGCATTGTGGTATTACACAATTACCTTGAAGGAAACCTCTTGCAGTTTCCCGCTGTCAATCCCTCGCCGTCCACTTCCATCCGCAATTTGCAATATATAATTTGCAGTTTACAATTTGCAGTGTGTTTGCGGGCTTGAATTTAAACTGCGCCATAAGATTCCAATGTTATATCAAAACGTCTGCCTGGAAGCCATTTCCTACACGTTGCCGGAAGAAATCGTGACCTCCGATGAAATCGAGGCCCGATTAGAACCGCTCTACTCGCGTTTAAAGCTGCCCCAGGGTCGTTTGGAATTGATGACCGGCATACGGGAGCGGCGATTTTGGCCTCAGGGCATGTTGCCCGGCGAAAAAAGCGTCGAGTCGGCCGAAAAAGCCCTTAGCGCCTCGGGCATCGATCGGCGGCAAGTCGGCGCTCTTATCCACGGCTCGGTTTGCCGCGATTTTCTCGAACCGGCCACTGCCTGCGAAGTGCATCATTGCCTGGGTCTGCCCGAGCGGTGCGCGGTCTACGACGTTTCCAATGCCTGTCTGGGCCTGATGAACGGCATGGTGCAAGCTGCCAACATGATCGAGCTCGGACAGATTCGCGCAGGTGTTGTGGTCGGCACGGAAAGCGGCCGGGCGCTGGTCGAAAACACCATCCGCGAACTAAATTCCAACACCTTGCTTACGCGCAACGATATCAAACTCTCCATCGCCTCGCTAACGATCGGCTCCGGCAGCGCGGCTGTGGTCCTGTGCCATCGCGATTTGAGCCGGACCGGCAACCGATTGCTGGGCGGAGTGGTGCGCGCGAATTCCGAACAATGCCGCCTTTGCCAAAGCGGGCGCGACGAATCGGCCGACGCCCAAATGCAGCCGCTAATGCGCACCGACTCCGAAACGCTGATGCACGAAGGCATCGCGGTTGGGAAACTGGCCTTCGAGGATTTCCTGGCCGAGTTGGGTTGGCAACGCGCCGACGTCAACAAGACCTTTTGCCATCAGGTCGGCAAGGCCCATCAAAAACTGATGTTCGAATCCCTGGGCCTCGATCCGAAAATCGATTACACAACTCTGGAATATCTGGGCAACACCGGCTCGGTTGCCGCGCCCATGACCGCCGCCATCGGCATAGAAAACGGACGCCTGCAAAAAGGCGACAAAGTCGCTTTAATGGGCATCGGCTCGGGAATTAACGTGATCGTTTTAGGCTTGGAATGGCATTAATCAAGGCCGCATATTGCGTTCAATAATTTCCCGGTCGAAATAATTTATCGCCATGCCGGCGTCGACCACGATCCGCTGTGCGTTGATGCCGCCGGATCGGGGGCTTAAAAGAAAAGCCGCCACGTTGGCTACCTCTTCGGTCTGCACGGCTTTTTTGCGGGGGATGATCTGCTCGGCGTAAAGATAGGCGTCCACGTAACCGGGTATGCCCGCGGAGGCCGAGGTCTTCAGCAGTCCCGGGGCCACTGCGTTAAAGCGAATCCTGGAAAACCGGCTGAAGGACTTGGCCAAAAACGCCAGCGACGAATCCAAGGCCGCCTTGATCGGGGCCATGTATCCGTAGTTTTCGCTGGCCATTTGCGTGGTCGAAATCGAGATCGTCACCACCGAGGCATCGGCGTCCAACAGGTCTTTCAAGGCGTTGGAAAGGGCAATGAGCGAATAGCAGGAAATATCGACGGCCTGCAAAAAGGCCTTTTTCGGAGTCTCGTGGAATGGTTTTGGACCTTCGGTGTAATCGGCGAATGCAATGGAATGTACCAGCCCGTGGAATTTTTCGTTGCGACAGGCCAATTCATCCCTTAGCCGGGCAATTTGATCCACGTGCTCCACGTCGCAGACGTAAATCTCGCCGCCGCCGAGGAGTTTCGACACGCCGGCTTTCAATTCCTGGTTTTGCACCACGTAAACGCACCGCGCCCCAGCCTCGGCCAGCACGCGGCCGATATGCCACGCCACGCTCTTGCGATTGGCCACGCCAAATATCACAATCAACTTATCGGCTAGTTGTAGGAAATCCATAAAAGGGTTTAGGGATTGAATTTAGTGGGCAATGGTCAGTGGATAGTGGTCAGTTTTCGGCTCTCAGCGCGAAACCGCAAGCGGTTTCATTCATCCTTCATCCTTCATCCCTCATCCTTACTTAATTCTCTCCGCCGCGGTGCAGGCGAATTCAAATCGCACGGCGATTTTATCTTCCACGGTTACTTTTGCCTTGAGAAAAAATATATCGGCCATCCGTTCGACCAACTCAACTTCCATGCGAATCAGCTCGCCCGGCCGGACAATGCGTTTAAAGCGGACGTCGTTCATCTTGGCGGCCACGGGAATTTTATTATCTTCGGCTTTAAAATGTCTGGAAAGGAGGATTGCTCCGCTCTGCATCGCCGCCTCGCAAAGCAGCACGCCCGGCACCAACGGATAACCCGGATAATGCCCGGCGAAAAAATCCTCCCGGCCCTTAAATACCTTGGTGCAGACGATCCGCGAGTCGGTCCACTCGACGATCTCATCCACCAGTAAAAACGGCGGCCGGTGCGGAATGGCGGCAAGGATTTGTTCTCGGCTCATTGTTTCATCACTCTGGAGGGTGCGTGCTTGCAC
>JBEKIK010000281.1:0-5154 GCA_050011795.1 Thermoguttaceae bacterium
GGAAAATGCTTGCCTATGTCGCGCAAGAATTCCAGGTATCCGAATTTTGCCATCCAGTCGTAGTTGTTTACCAGCACAGCCGAATTCGCTCCGCAATCGAAATCCAGGAATCGCCGCAATTGGGTTTCCATGCCGGCGACATTGGCGCGGAGCGTATCGAGCGAGAGCAGGTTTCGCTCCTCGCTTTTCCCGCTGGGATCGCCGATCATTCCCGTGGCCCCCCCAACCAGCGCGATCGGCCTGTGTCCGGCCCGCTGAAACCGCCGCAAGATCATCAAAGCCATCAAGTGGCCCACGTGCAGACTGTCGGCCGTCGGATCAAATCCGGCGTAAACCGTCCGCGGCTTCTCCTGCAATAACTGCTGTAGATTAATATCGTCGGTAGTTTGATTGACCAAACCGCGCCAAGATAATTCTTTAAAAATGTCCATTGTTAGTGGAGAGTGGTCAGTGGAGAGTGGAGAGTTGTTACAAAATGACCTGATTCGGATTTTTAAGATCGGCGATCTCTTTTTTTCAATGAATTTTTCAGACCGCTAATAAGCCGTGCTACTTCAATTCTGGATTTTATCAAAGAATCGCGGATTTTAGCATTAATATAGCACAATCGTTCTGAAATTAGCACTTGTGTTTCCAGCCCTTTGACCGAACCGTAAGCGATAGATAGAAAATGTAAAAAATCGCGAGTCGTATTTCTTGCCTGGCCTTCTGCAATATTTGACGGCACGGAAACAGCAGCCCGCCTAATTTGGATGCTCAAACCATACATTTCTTCTTTGGGGAAGCCTTTGGTCAATCGATATACTGCTACTACAAGATCCATGGCCTTTTGCCATGCAATCAATTCCCGATAATCTTTTACTGGCATATTCATTCTCCCTTGTAATTAACATAAACCGATTTAAAAAATAATTTTTTCCTTCACTCTCCATTCTCCACTCTCCACTCTTCACTCTCCACTCTCCATTCTCCACTACCGCCATTTGTCATCGTCGGCAAACGGATTCATACCGCCGAGAATTTTGGGCTTAGGCAGGGCCCTCAAGGCTTGTTCGGCCAAACGCAAATCTTCGCGGGTAGTGATTTTCAGGTTCACCGGCGAGCCGGGCACGACCGTCACCTTATGTCCGATCCGCTCGACCAGTTGCGCGTCGTCGGTGGCTTGCAGTCCCTGCCGCTTGGCGTAGGCCTCGAGGATCAACTCGCGGCGGAAAACCTGTGGGGTTTGCGCCTCCCAAAGCCCACCTCGGGCAACGGTCTCTTCGATCTCGTGATTCGTCCCCACCCGTTTCAGCGTTCCGGCGACGGGAATGGCGAAAATGGCCGCGCCGGTCTGTTGGGCGGCCGAAAATATCTGATCGATCCACTGGTCGCATATACACGGCCGGGCGGCATCGTGAATGCATACGAAATCGGCCTGTGGTTTCACCCGGGCCAGGGCCGCCTGGACCGAGTCGGCCCGTTGGGCCCCGCCATCGACCACTTCGATGCCGAGAATGGCGATATTAGCGCCGAACTTGAACGTAAAATCCTCCCGATCTTCCGGAGAGATGATCAAGATGGTTTGCACCACGTCGTCCCGCCCCAAAAATCGCTCGGCCGAATGGAGCCACACGGCTTTGTTGGCCATGGGAACGAACGGCTTTTTATAGTTTTTATCCTTGAACCGGCTGCTGAGCCCGGCGGCAGGGAGAATTACGGCAAATTTGGCCACGATAGACTCCCCCTTTTAAAGGAGAAACTTGTCGGAAAAAGTTTATTGTCCGGTTTTGGCGGGCACAGTCAAGGCGAAAAGATCGAACTATTGATGTTTATCTCCGGCACTTGTGCTGGGAGGATTTATTTTAAGATCGCATGGGCGACATGTCGTGGGTGTTATGGCGTGGGTGCCATGGTCACGCTTGCGTGGCCATGCTGGATTTATGATGGTTTAATCATGCCCACGACAAGAGTGGGCATGGCACCCATAACACGAACAAACCATTAGTAAAACCGTCCGCCTTGGGCGGCCATTTCCAGAAGCAGCCTCGTGGGATGCCATCTCTGACCGATCGACTCCAGCGGGCGGAGCATTTCCACGAGCGCAGCCGGTTTGATCATATTGGCCCACCACAGCAGACCGCCGCGCCGGGCCGGAAAACCCAGCCCGAAGATAACACCCAAGTCGACATCCCGCGGGTCGCGCACTTCACCGTCTTCCAGGATCCGCGTGGCCTCTAAAATCATGGGCAACAACAATCTGAGAATGATGTCTTCAGCCGAGCGCTTGTGGGATGTTTTTACCCACCGGGCGACGATTTCTATCGTGGCCGGATCGGGTTCAGCGGGTTTTGCCGTTGAGGACGGATCGACGTAAGAAAAAAATCCCGCCCCCGACTTTTGCCCCAACCTTCCTAACTTGATGAGCGCAACCAGCAACGGCGAAATGGGGATCCGATCCGGGAAGGCCGCCGCCATGCACCAGCCGGCTTGAAGGGTGGTGTCCAGACCGATTTCATCCATCAGGCGGAACGGCCCCTTGGCCATGCCGAAGTGGACAGCGGCGCTTTCGATCGTATCTATCGAAGCCCCTTCCATGAGCAACTCCAAGGCCTCGGCAAGATACGGCAAAAGCAAGCGGTTGACCAAAAACCCGGGACCGTCGGCCACGACTACGGGCAACTTGTCGATGCTTTTGGCGTAAGCTACGAGTGCGGCGATGGTTTCGTCGCCGGTTTTCGCCCCGCGGACGATTTCCACAAGCGGGCGCTCGCGGACCGGGTGGCAAAAATGCAGGCCGCAAAACCGCTCCGGCGAGGTCATGCTCTCGGCCAGTTTCCCGATTGTGATGGTCGAGGTGTTCGAGGCTACAATGGCCTCCGCACCCAGCAATTCCCGCAAGCGGCCCAGTAGCTCTTGCTTGGCCGGCAGCGTTTCAAGAATGGATTCAATAATCAGATCGCATTTTGCAATTTCGGCCAGTTCGGTTGCGGGGCGAAGCAGCCGGTCAACCGATGCGCGAACGTCTCCGCTCTCGCCTCCCGCGGCAAGTTCGGCGGAGGTGCGCTCGGCAATCGTGGCCAAGGCGGCCGGATTGTTGTCGAAAATGCTCGCCGGCAGATGATGTTTGATGTGTGTCGCGGCGATCTCCGCCCCCATGGTCCCGGCCCCGATTATTCCCACCGAGCGGATCGGCCTTGCGTCAACCGAATTGTTCGCCAAACCGGCGTCTTGCCGTTTCCACGCCACCATCGCGCGTACGTTTTCCAATGCCCGGGCATTGAGCGTAGTCATATTTGGCAAGTCATCGAATGAAAACATGGCTGAAAGTTCTTGGTGATTATGTCATATGTTCGCTCTCCGGGCACCGATCGAAGGTTGGTCGGGAGAGGATTAGGGTGAGGGCTTCAAGGGCATTGGGCGCCATGTTCACGCTTGTGGTTCGGTTGCATTTAGCGAATTCATTTGTTCAGAAAATTCACGAATCCCTGGCAGGTTACGGCAATAATCTAGCCGACTGAACATGCCAACGCAAGCATGGGCATCGCCCCCGCATGATTATCTTGTCATTGTTTCCATGCCGGCACTGGAGAGACGCAACTGCCGCCCCACAACCCGCTTCCCTGCAGGCGACACTCGCCCCCACCCTAACCCCTCTCCCAAGGCAACATTATGCAACAGCTAGTATAGCGTCTCACACAGATCGTATTTTATCGGTGCAATGCTCACTAAGCTATTGAAGCGAGACAACAAGCATGTTTTCCATTAAAAATCATCGAATCATGCCCACGACGAGCGTGGGCATGGCACCCATGTTTTTTGGATTACGCAAGATATATACTATTATTACTGAGACTCTACACTATCTGTTGCATAATGTTGCGGAGGGAGAGTGGAGTTTGTGGGTAATTTCCCGGAGGGATAGGGGAGTTTACGGTTTATTGCCCCCGCCGTCAGGTGAGCGCGTGCGGCAATTAAAACCGCGACCAGTGGTCGCGGCTTTACATGGATGAAGGGGGTAATTATTAACGGGCTCTTAATGTTGCTAGGCTTATTATCATAAAGGGGGAAATCTCATGATTACCTGTCGCATGGCGGTTGTCGGGGTGTTGCGATGTTTCGCGGGTACGGCGATTTTGGGAACTGCTGCCCGAGAATACACTGGGCTTGATCTCCATCACCGACACGCGGGTACTGGCCGAACGTTTTATGAACATCAGCCTGGGACGCATGACCCAGGATCCGCAGATGAAACCGGTGGTCGATCAGTTATACGCTTCGCTCACCGAATTGGTGGCCACGGTGCATGATTTTATCGGGTTGTCGCTGCCGGAGATAGTGGCCATTCCGCAAGGCGAAGTGACGTTTGCCGTTGTGGCTATAAAGGACTCCCCGCCGGCCATGATTTTATTGTTTGATGCGGGCGAGCAGATCGCCAATGCCCGCATTCTGCTTCAGCGAGGCACGGATGCGGCCGTTAGCCAAGGCGCTACAAGGCAGGAGGTTAGCGTTAAAGATACGAAAATTACCATGCTTACCGGCCCGAACAACGGTTTGGTAGCCTTTTTCGAGAAAGACGGCACTATTGTGGGAGGCACTAATCTTGAGGCCGTAAAAAGAATCCTGGGGATTTGGAACGGTGAAAAGGGCAAGGTCCTTTCGGACAACGAGAATTTCGGCACGATCATGAATCGTTGCCAGGGATCGAAAGACGAACGCCCCCAGATTATCTGGTTTGTCAATCCGATCAATATCATGCGAAGCATGGCCGAGCAAAACGTGGGCGTTCGGGTGGGGGTCGCCATGCTGCCGGTGTTGGGCCTGGACGGGCTTTCGGCCATTGGCGGCAGCATGATGTACGACGCCGGCCAGTACGATTCGGTAAGTCACATTCACGTGCTCCTGGAAAATCCGCGGTCGGGCATCATAAAAATGATCGCCTTGGAACCCGGCGTGTCCACGCCCGAACGCTGGGCCCCGACCGACGTGGCCTCCTACATGACGATTCACGTGAAATTCGATATTGCGGTAAAAACCCTGGCCCCCATGTACGACAGCCTGGCCGGCGAGGGCGGTTTTTCCAAAATGATAGAGCAGCGATTTACCACTCCCACCGGCATCGATTTTGAAAAGCAAATCCTGCCGGCGTTGGAAGGGCGCGTGACGTACATCACC
>JBEKIK010000282.1:0-4114 GCA_050011795.1 Thermoguttaceae bacterium
AAGGTCCGGCCTATCAGGCGCAATCGGGCCAGGCTATCGTTCTCGTAAAGATTTTTGTGGATTTCATCGGGATCGGCCCCGGCTTGCACCAGCCGGGCGATTAAAGTGAACGTCTTGGCCGAGGTCGAGGAAAAGCGAAACCAGCCCGTATCGGTGGCCACGGCCACAAACGCCGCCCGGGCGATGTCCGGCGTAAGCGGAACTTTTAATTCATCCAGGGCCTCGATCACCAGCCGGCCGGTCGCCTCGGCCCCGTCGTCCTTGAACAATTCCGCGCCCAGATCGTCCTCGCTCACGTGATGATCGATCACTACCTTTAGCGCACTGGTCGAGCGGACCACGTCGGCCATCGCACCCAATTGCGCCCAGGCCGAGGTATCGAGAATAACGAGCACTTCCCGGTCGGCAAGCCGGTCGGGAGCAAGGTCGACGCCGAGTTTTTTGAATCTCTTTTTTTTGTCGATGAATTGCAGATCGGGCGGAATGGAAAAGACGTTGCACACCAGCACGTCCTTGCCCAATGTTTCCAACGCCTCGGCCAAGGCCGTCTCGCATCCCAAGGCGTCGCCGTCCGGGCGAATGTGCGTGGTAAGCACAAATCGCCGATGACGGCGAACGATTTCGACGAATTTAGACCAGTCGGGCATGATTTAGTTTTCAGTTATCAGTTTTCAGTTTTCCGCGTCCGTTACGATGGACCGGGCGGCGGCTACATCCAGAGCCATCTGGTCCGTCAAAGCCTTGACCGAATCGAACCGCTTAGTTTCTCTCAAAAGGGCGAAAAAGTCAATCTGAAGCGTGCGATCGTACAGATCGCCTTGGAAATCGAGCAAAAACACCTCGACTTTCAAGGCGGTTTCATCAAAAGTGGGATTGGAACCCAGGCTGATGGCGGCCGGGTACGCCGATCGATCCACCCAAGCCCGGCCGGCATATATTCCATCGGACGGCAGCAGGGTGTCGATCCGCGTGATGTTGGCAGTAGGGTAACCGAGCTTTGCGCCCCGGCCGGCCCCGCGGATCACAAAACCCCGGATGCGATACGGCCGGCCGAGCATTTGCCGGGCCTCGGCCATCCGCCCCTGGATGATTAATGCCCGAATCTTTGAACTGGATACGACCTGGCCGTCCACTTCAACAGGCTCGGCCAGTTCCAGGCGCACGCCGGCCTCCGCGCAGAAGCCTCTGAGGACTTCCAACGTACCGGTGCGATTGCGTCCGAAGAAAAAATTCGGCCCCTCGACCATTCCTTTGGCCCCGAGTTTGCCAAGCACGATACGCTCGAAAAACTGCCTACCATCGAGTTCCAGGAAAGTCCGATCGGCTGGATAAATCAACACCACGTCGGCTCCCAGCTCCCGGAGAATCTCCGCCTTGCGCTGGTTCCAGATCAGCGGCTGAGGTGCGGCGTCGGGGCGCAGAACCCAGGCCGGATGGGGATCGAAGGTGAACACGACCGCCGGGCCGTCGATTTCGTCGGCCAATTTCCGCAGACGCTTGATCAACCGCGCGTGGCCGCGATGCACGCCGTCGAAATTGCCTATCGTCACGGCGCCGCCGCGCAGATCGTCGGAAAAATCGTCCAAGTTGCGAAGCAGTTTCACGGATGGCACCAGTCTGTTATTTCCATAATAAATCCACCACGGAGACACGGAGTACACGGAGAACTTAACTATAGAAACAGAAAAAAAAGAAATTTCGTTTTTTCGACCTTTCGCGATTTCGTGGTGAATAAGAGTATTGATAATTGTTTATCGCAAACGGCTTAAGGCATCGCCGTTTTTCTAATAAATATATTTGTTCGATCTTCGTGAACTCCGTGGCTCCGTGGTGATAAATATAGGTCATCCATTTTCCACAACAGTCGCGTTCGATCATTCATCGGCCTCGGCCGTTTTCGATTGTTCGCTTAAAAGGCGGATTTCATCGCGGAGCCGGGCGGCCTCCTCGAACTGCTCGGCGGCAACGGCCTCATCCAGTTTGCGCCGCAACAAACCGATCTTGCTTTTCGGGCGGGCCGCGGCCGCCTGCTCCTCGCGGCTGAGAATCTCGTCGCGCCAGCGTTCCAGGCTCACCAGTTCGACGCACTCTTCGGCCCGATGGCTCTGGTTGTATTCGTCCAGAAATTCGCGGATGGCCTCGATGCCCGCCTCGATGACCCGCAAACCCTCGGCAAAAGCCTTTTGGGCCAAAAGCGGCGTGGCCACGGCCCGGGTGTGCATCATCTGCACGTACGGACGCCACTGGTCGAACTGCAATTTCAGCCGATCATCGCCGGCATGAGCGCGGATAAACGCGAACAGGCGCAGATTCCGCTGGGTGTCGCGGGCGCAAAGCTCGAATAAATCCAAGTGCCAAAAACTCAAGTAGCGGTGATAATACTGAACGCTCTCGCGCCACAATTGCGCGCAATCCTCTGGCTTTAGCTCCAGCGGCGGACCGTCGGGATGGGCCTCGTCGTGCGCGCGCTGCTTATGTTCGTAATAATCCAGCCAGGACTCGAAACCCTCCGGCCGCACTCCGTCGGGCCGGCCGTCCATCTCCATTTGCAAAAGCCCCAGATCCACCCGCAGTTGGATCTTGCTCCGCCCATCCCCGCCGGGCACGATGCGGACCATTACTTCGTCCGGTTTGTACATCCACTCGTTTAGGAGGTTGGTAATATCCTTGGACATGCATTTTTCCCGACGGATAATATAATCGTAATTGTTTGTTTTTGATAGTTTACCCGCTGCCGACCGGCTTGTGTAGTGAGTGCCGGACATAAAGCCGCGACCGTCGGTCGCGAACCGGACTTCAACTGTCGGCCGCAAACCGGACCGCGACCAACGGTCGCGGCTTTATGATGTTTATGCATTACCTGCCCAGCACGACAATGGCCAGATCGGCGTTTAGGTTGGGATCGTCTTGGACTTGTACTTCGGCTTCGGTGTCCAGGGCGATTTGTTGGAGAATGTTGAAACGGCGTTCGCGGCAGAACTCCTCGAAATCGGCGATGGACAGAAAGCGGACATTGGGCGTATCGTACCAGCGGAAGTTTTGCAAGGCGTGGCCGTGGGGAGAGCGGCCTTCTTCGCTCAATTGCCGGCGGTGGGCTTGGTAAGCGATGTTCGGGAAACTGACGATGCTTTTGCGTCCCACGCGGAGCATGTCGGCCAGCACTCGCGGCGCGTCCAGCACGGTTTGCAGGGTTTGTGAAAGTACGACGAAATCGAAATGCCCGTCGGCAAAGGCCGGCAGCCCCTGGTTCAAATCGGCCTGGACAACGTCCAAACCGCGGCGGACGCAGGCCAAGATGGCTTGTTCGTCCAGTTCTATGCCCATCACGCGGCATGGGCCGCGTTCGCGCAAGCGTGCCAGCAATCCGCCCGTGCCGCAACCCAGGTCGAGCACGCTGGATCCCGGCGGAATCAATTCCAAAATCATGTTGTAATCCAGGCGGTGATGATGGAAGATGCTCCTGGGGCCGTGGGCGCGCGATTCGCCCTCCGGCGGTGCGATGGCAGTCGCTGTCGAAGGGCCGCCCTCGCCCTGGCCCTCTCCCAAAGGGAGAAGGGCGGAGATGTCTCCCAAGGGGAGAGGGAAGTAGGTGTCCAAGTTTGCCAAAAACGCCGCCATCAATTCGCCGTATGTTTTCAACTCGTTGGGCAAAAGAAAAGCGTCGTGGCCGCAATCGGTCCGCACGTTGCAATAACTGACCGGTTTGTCGTCGGCGATCAAGGCATCGACCATCTGTTGCGTCTGAAAGGCCGGAAAAAGCCAATCGCTGGTAAAGCTCATCATCAACCAGCGGCACGTTGCCGGCCGAAAGGCTTCGACCAACTGCCGGGTTGTATCGCCCAGATCGAACAGATCGATGGCCGTCGTCAAGGTAATGTAGCTGTTGGCATCGAAGCGTTCGCCGAAGCGGTCGCCTTGATACGCCAGGTATGAGCCGACTGAGAATTTGGTTTCAAATTGGGTTTGGACCTCGCGGGGAGCGAGCCTGAGGGCGTCGAATTTTTGCGTCATCGCCTCGCGTGAGAGATAGGTAATGTGTCCCAACATGCGTGCAATGGCCAAACCCACCACCGGACCCTGCCCTTGATCGTAGTATTGCCCGTTGTGATAGGCC
>JBEKIK010000283.1:0-6233 GCA_050011795.1 Thermoguttaceae bacterium
CCGTATGCCTGCCGCACGTTCTCCATGGCCACCGGGTCGTGCACGCGAAGTTTCGCTCCGTGCTTGAGCAGCCGGTCGATAAGCACCAGTGCCGGGGCCTCGCGCACGTCGTCGGTGCCTGGCTTGAAGGCCAGCCCCCAAACGGCAATCGCCTTGTTCCCCAATTTGCCCTCGAAATGTTGTTCGATCTTCTCAATGAGCAGTATTTTCTGTTTTTCGTTCACGGCGTGGACCGCTTCCAGGACGCGGGGATCGACGCCGTGCTCCCGGGCGGCGGCCGTCAATGCCCGCACGTCTTTGGGAAAGCAGCTCCCGCCGAAGCCCACGCCTGGAAATAGAAATGCAAAACCGATGCGGCTGTCGAAACCCATGCCGCGGCGGACCTCGTTTATATCCGCCCCCAAACTCTCGCATATATTCGCCATCTCGTTGATAAAACTGATCTTCGCGGCCAGCAGGGCGTTGGCGGCGTATTTGGTCATTTCCGCGCTTTCCGGCGACATGACCACAAGCGGCTTTTCGGTCCGCAGATACGGCTGGTACAGGTCACTGAGCGCTTCGGCCACTTCGGCCCGGCGCACGCCTACAACCACGCGGTCCGGTTTCATGAAGTCCTCGATGGCCGTCCCTTCCTTCAAGAATTCCGGATTGCTGGCCACGTCCACGTCGCGTCCGGTAAGTTCTTTCAAGCGGGCGGCTATTTTTGCGTTCGTGCCCACCGGCGCGGTGCTCTTGCATACCACTATCGCAGACTTGTTCAAATGCGGCGCAATGCCCTCGACCACCGTCCACAGCGGCGCCAGGTCGACGCAACCGTCGTCCGATGCCGGCGTTCCCACGGCTAAAAACACGATTTGCGCCTTGGACGCCGCGGCCGTCTGATCGGTGGTAAAGCACAGCCGTCCGGCGCTTAGGTTCCGGGCGACCAGCTCGGCCAGCCCCGGCTCGTAAATCGGGATGTGGCCGCGATTTAAAAGGTTGATTTTTTTCCTGTCGCAATCCACGCACACCACGCTGTTGCCGGTCTCGGCCAGGCACGTGCCCGTGACCAGACCCACGTAACCGGCACCGATGACAACGATTTTCATTTTAGTAATTCCTGGAAACAAGCGTGATTTTCGTTTAATGTGGGTATTTCTTGCTCAAAGGGATGCCCGTTTTGCCATCCTAGTTTTCCCGTCCGCCGATAATGCTCTAAGCGGCGGATTGTAATCTCGCAATATATCGGATCGACGTCGGCGGTAAAGCAGGGCCGATTAAGGATCTCGGCCGCCAGAAGCGTGGCGCCGGAATGGGCGAAAAGATCGAGTACGCAATCGCCGGGAATGGAGCTTGCCCGAATGATGCGATCGATGCATTTCAGCGGTTTTTGCGCGTAGCATCCCGAAACGTTCTCCTCCATGCGGTAGAACACCTGCTGAACGTCGACCCACACGTTGCCGGCGCGGATCGTTTCCGCCTTGCTGCGCTCGAGGTTTTCCGTAACCGCGCCGCCGACTTTCTTATAATAACCGCGGAGGATTTTGGGGATGTCGGTATACTCGGCTTGGACGTTGAAAATGGGCCGTCCCTTGACATAGTAGAGCAATTCTTGACGGACGGCCATCCAGTTTTTTTGCGTGCCGTATCCGCGCTGATTGCGCATGGTGATAAAGCTGCGCGGAGAAAACGGCTCCCCGCGCATCATAACCATGAAGTCGGCCAGCGGTTGAAAACCGTCGTTCTGATCCGCGCCCAGCCAAACGTAAAGCGATGCGTCGTCGGCCGTGACGGCATGGGTATTTCGCAGCCAACGGCGGCACCACTCGATGTATTCGCCGATGTCGCGAAGCTCAAAAGCCGCTAGATTATAAGGAGGATCGTGGAGGGCCAGCGTCGGCCGGGCGCCGAGGGCCAATTCGGCCACGCAATCCGAGTCCGCGGCATCCAAACAACCCACCCGGTGTTGCCCCAGCGGATCCCGCCAGATTTCGCCGGGCTTGAGCCGGCAATAGGGCAGAAGTTGTTCTCTAATCTCAGAATCATTGTCGAGCCGAGGCAAGGGATTATTTTTCATAATCTCAACACTCACTCCCCGCTCCAGTGCCGGGACGACACGCCCCGGCTCTGATTTTTTCCACGATTAAACTGCCCACTGTCCACCGCCCACTGCCCACTTTTTCCTACCCTTCTTTGTCGCCGTTTTCCTCTTTCGGCACGCGTTTGACCGTGTCGGCGACGGAAATGCGTTGGATCTTGCCCCGGGCGGTAATCATGAACAACTCATCCTCGTCGCGGACCGAGACAATGCCGATAGCCGGGCCGTTGCGCTCGCTGGTTTTTACGTCCCTGAGACCCTTGCCGCCGCGGCGCTGCGTGCGATAGCAATGACCCGAGGTAAGCTCCTCTTCCTCGCTTTCCCGAGATTCTTCTCCTTCGGTTTCAGGCTGTTGGTCTTCGAGCTCGGCCGCATCTTCATCCGATTCGATTTCTTCCCCGGCCGTCTCAGCCTCGGCGCCCGTCTCGGTTTCCAGATTCGGCCCAAACGGCGTGCGTTTGCCGTAGCCGTTTGCGCAGGCGGTCAAGAGCGTGGCCTCGGGATCGGCCACCACCATGCCCACGACCGAGTCTCCGGCCGTGAGTCTGATGCCTTTTACGCCGCTGGAATTGCGGCCCACCGGCCGGGCGTCGGATTGTTTAAAGCGAATGGCCATGCCCTTGGCCGTGGCCAGCACCAGCTCGTTGCCCGGCTTGGCCACTACCACGTCGACCAGTTCGTCTCCCTCGCGGAGCTTGATGGCGATAATGCCGGTTTTCATCGGGCGGCTGTATGCCGCCAGCCGCGTCTTTTTCACCAATCCCCGCGCAGTGGCCATCACAAGGTAATGATCGGGCAGATTGAAATCCTTCACTGCCCGGCAATCGGCGATCTGCTCGCCCTCCGACAGATTGAGCAGATTTACCACCGCCCGGCCGCGGCTGTCCCGGGCAAGCTGCGGCAGGTCGTACACCTTTCGCCAATACACCTTCCCCTTGTTGGTGAAAAACAAAAGATAGGCGTGTGTGCTGGCCACGAACAGATGTTGCACCGGGTCTTCCTCTTCGGTTTTTGCGCCCGTAAGGCCCTTGCCGCCGCGGCGCTGGGCACGGTAGGCCGATACCGGCGTGCGTTTGACGTATCCGTTGCTGGTGATCGACACGACCATCATCTCTTCTTCGATCAGGTCTTCCAGATTGATGTCGCCGATCTCCTCGCCGCTTATTTCCGTGCGCCGCGGTTCGGCGTGTTTGTGTTTCAGTTCGCGCAATTCCTCGCGGATCAGTTCCAGGATGTTGTTGCGGTCGGACAGGATGCGGTTGTATTCGGCGATTTCGGCCAGCAAGGCCCGATGTTCGTCGGCCAGCTTGTTTTGCTCCAGATTGACCAACTGCCCGAGCGTCATTTTCAGGATTGCGTCGGCCTGGACGGGCGTTAAACAGTAGTTTTCGCTCTCCCCGCGCTCGGCCGTGAAGGCGGTAAAACCTTCGTCGCCCAAGGCCCTGCGCAGCAAGGCGGCCGGAGTTTGTATCTGCATCAACTTCTGCTTGGCCTCGGCCTGCGTGGCCGAGCCGCGAATGACCCGAATCACTTCGTCGATGTTGGCATGGGCCAGGAGCAGCCCTTCGACCGTGTGTTTCCGCTGCCTTGCCCGTAACAGCAAAAACTGTGTCCGCCGCCGGATTACCGTTTCCCGATGCCGCAAAAACTCCTCGAGCAATTCCTTGATGGAAAGCACCCGCGGCTTGCCGTCCACCAACGCCAGGAAGATGATGGAAAAACTGTCTTGCAGCGGAGTGAATTGATAAAGCTGGTTGAGCACTATCTCCGGATCGGCGTCGCGCTTCAAATCGAGCACCAGTCGGACCGGCTCGTCCAGATCGCTCTCGTTGCGGCAGCCCGATATGCCGGGAATTTTCCCATCGTTGACCGCGTCGGCGATTCGCTCCTCGATCCGGTCGCGCGATTGCTGGAACGGTATCTCGCTGACGACGATGCGGAAGCGGTTGTTGTGTTCCTCGATGGCCGCCCGGGCGCGGAGGACGATCGTTCCCCGGCCGGAATAATATCCGCGGCGGATTCCGGCCCTGCCGCAGACCACGCCTCCGGTGGGAAAATCGGGGCCGGGCACGATTTCCAACAACTCGTCGATCGATACGTCCGGCTCGTCGATGACCTTGACCAGGGCGTCGCAGATTTCGCCCAGGTTGTGCGGCGGGATCGACGTGGCCATGCCCACCGCGATCCCGTTCGAGCCGTTGACCAGCAGATTCGGAAATTTCGACGGCAGCACCACCGGCTCCGTGCGCCGCTCGTCGTAAGTGGGAACGAAATCCACCGTGTCGAGCTTCAAATCCTCCAACAACAGCGCGGCGATGGGCGAAAGCCGGGCCTCGGTGTATCGCATGGCCGCGGGCGGCAATCCGGCGATCGATCCGAAATTTCCCTGCTTGTCGACCAACACGTGCCGCATGTTCCATTCCTGGGCCATGCGGACCAGGGTCGGATAAATCACCCCCTCGCCGTGCGGATGATAATTGCCGCTGGTATCGCCCGAGATCTTCGCGCACTTGACCCGGCCCGCCCCGGGACCAAGGTTCAAATCGTTCATTGCCACCAGTATGCGGCGCTGAGATGGTTTCAGCCCGTCGCGCACGTCGGGCAGCGCACGGCTGACGATCACGCTCATGGCGTACGTCAAATAACTGCCCTTGAGTTCCTCCTCGATGGGCATTTCCAGCAACCGGCCCATTGGATTGCCGTCGCCGTCGCCGGCCGGCTGTTGGGATGGAGTAACACTCTCGGGCCCCGGCTGATCTGGAGGAAGATTCGTATCGTTAGACAATGCGATTCCTTTCAGCAGAAATAATTATCCGCATGTGAATACCCATTCACATGCTTGGATTTCACTCATTTTTGGATTGGCCCTAAATATACCGTCACGACATTATTTCCACAATGGCCGGACGGGAACTTTTCGTTGGCGCAACTCCTTTTTTCACAAGATGTTACGACAGCATTCCTGTTGATATTTTTTCATTCCATAAAACACTCTTAAAGCAATAAAAATCCCCCGCTTTGTTACCCCTAAATCGGGTGTTGTGTTAAAACTTGTCGTGTGCATGTTGAGCGTTTCCCTGCCGCTTGCGGATTGGCGAGAAATAGCACCGGGGCAAAGTGCCGCATTCCGTCATTCGTAACGCAGCGATTCGATCGGGTCGAGCCGGCTGGCCTTTCGGGCGGGATAGTAACCGAAGAACATTCCCACCGAAGCCGCAAAACCCAGGGAAACCAGGATGGCATTTACGGAGATGACCAATGGCCAGTGCGTGCTGCTAAGGAAATGATTTACCGCATACGTCGCAGCCACCGCCGTGCCGATCCCCAGGGCGACGCCGATCACCCCGCCCAACAAGGAAAGCACCACGGCTTCCAGGAGGAATTGCCGTAGAATATCGCGGGAGCGTGCGCCCACGGCCAGGCGGATTCCGATCTCGCGGGTCCGCTCGGTTACGGACACGAGCATGATATTCATGATGCCCACCCCGCCCACGACCAGCGAAACGCTGGCCACGGAGCCTAGCAACAAGGTCATGACCATGGTGATGATGTTCAACACCCTGGCGACTTCGGAGGTGTTTCGCACGGTGAAATCGTCTTCGGCGCCGGACCGGATGTGGTGCCGTTGGCGTAATAGACTTATCACTTCCTCTTCCGTCTGCTTCATCTGATCGGTCCATCGTGCCGACACGAAGATACAATCGACGTTATTGAAATTGCTGCCGCTGACCTTTTTTTTGATCGTGGTGAACGGCGCCAGGACGATGTTGTCCTGGTCCTGGCCGAAAAGGTTGGCCCCTTTCGGCTCCAGCAGACCGACCACTCGGAAGGGAATTTTTTTTATACGGATTGTCGCGCCGACGCAATCCATATCGGGAAACAAGTTTTCGGCCACGGTCTTGCCGATGACGCAGACCTTGGCCGCGGTGTGGACATCGCCGGCGCTGAAGAATTGCCCTTTTTCGACCTGCTGGTTGCGGATCGTCAAATAAGTGTCGTTTACTCCCATGATCGAGTCCGGGGCCCAATTCAAATTTCCCGCCACGACTTGAGCCTTTGCGCTAACCTCCGGCGAGGCCGCCAGCACGGTCGGGCACTCGGCCGCCATGGCGTCGGCATCGGAGGTCAACAGCGTAGTGAATGTTCCTGAAGGAAG
>JBEKIK010000284.1:0-4086 GCA_050011795.1 Thermoguttaceae bacterium
GCGGCTCTTCGATCAACACCACCCTGGGCAACCCGGCCGCGGCCGCCGCTTTGACGGTCAATTCGCGTGCGACCTCGTCGAACGAAGCCGGCAGCGTGAGCACGAAATCCTGTTTTTCCAACGGCTCGCGCGGGAATTCGGCGTTCCAAGCCTCGCGCACGTGGGCCAGATATCTTGCACTGACTTCGACCGGCGAAAGCCGCTCGACGTCTTCGGCCCCGTGCCAAGGCAACAACGGCGCGGTGCGGTCCACGCCCGGGTGACACAGCCACGACTTGGCCGAGTTTATCAGCCGTCCCGGGACAAGCGTGCCCTGATCGCGCGCGAAAAAACCTACTACATGGGGAGATTTATCGGCGATGCCCGGGGTGTTGCTAACCGCATTGCCATGGGTGTCGCCAAGGGCGTCACTAAAGTGACGCCCCTCCGGATCTCCGCCCCCTAAGTCCTGAACCCTGAACCCTGAACCCTGCCCCCTGCCCTCTGCTTCCTGCCACGGCAGTCGCAATGCCTCGGGGGGAAATTCGCCCCGGGCACTCTGATAATGAAACGAAGGCAGCGTTTCCCGGGCTTCGACCTGGCCCGGGGCCGCCAACTGCTGCACGGCAAACGTGCGCACCAGCCACGGCGACTCGTGCGTATCGACGTAGCATACCGCCGAGTTGGTTGTGCCCAAATCGAAACCCACGACGTAACGGCTGGTCTTGGATTGTTCGCTGGCCCCGTGTTTCATCCTGCCCATCGTAATCGAAAAAGAAAAAAAGAGGAAGAATAAAGGCGGAAAAAAATAATTGTAATCATCCCGGTCCCCTGGCATTTTTCCGTCGGATGGCGATAATCTGACGTTATGGCTAAAACTACATCCTACCAAGACCGCATAATTCGCAGGTATTATCAAAACCGCGACGCAATCATGCTGCAAAAGCTGGGCGATCTGGTGACCGATCTTTATCTGGCCGAAGGCAAGGCGAAAGAACGCCTCTGGAAACGCCTGGCCGCGGCGCTTAAAAATCTCAAAATCCCTGACGCCCAAATCGACCACATAGTCCGCAGCGACAACCCCACGCTGGCGGCAAATCTGCTGAAAAAACTGCTGGAAAAAAAATAAATCCCGCCGGGAATGAAATCAACCATGCGATCCATCGCCATCATGAACCAGAAAGGCGGAGTGGGCAAAACCACTACGGCGGTGAACGTCAGCGCCGCGCTGGCTGCCACGGGTTTGCGGGTGTGCCTGGTCGATCTGGATCCGCAGGCACATGCCACTTTGCATTTCGGATTGGATCTTGGTCCCAAACAACCTTCGATTTACCAAGTGCTCACGGGCCCCACGCAGCTTGGCGAAGCCCGCCGGGAGGTGGCCGAGAATCTGTGGGTCGTGGCCTCCGGGGTGGACCTGGCAGGCGCAGAGATCGAACTGGTGAACGTGTCAGGGCGCGAAACAATACTGCGCGACAAATTGCGTGAGGACGACGCGCGGTTCGATTTTCTTTTGGTCGATTGCCCGCCTTCGCTGGGCTTGCTGACGCTGAACGCTCTGGCCGCGGTCAACGAAGTCTTTATCCCCTTGCAGCCGCATTTTCTGGCCTTGCACGGATTGAGCAAACTTTTGGAAACGATCGATCTGGTGGCCGCGCGGTTGAATCATGAATTAAAACTCAGCGGCATCATTCTTTGTATGTACGAGACCAACACGCGGCTTGCGGTGGAAGTAAGCCAGGATGTGGACGATTTTTTCCGCAACGCCCGGGGCCAGGCCACTCCTTGGGCGGCGGCGCAGACTTTTCAGACTCGGATCCGCCGCAACGTGCGATTGGCCGAGGCCCCCAGTTTCGGCCAATCGATCTTCCAGTACGCCCCGGATTCCAACGGGGCCGAGGATTACCGCCGCCTGGCCGAGGAAATTTTAGGGGCAGTAGGCCGGGAATCGGCGATCGGCGAATAACGGATATCGGACAGGGGATAGAGAAACCGCTTGTGGTTTCGCGAAGAAATTCTAAACGTAATCGCCCTTTTCAATTAGCGCGTCAATCCGGCGGTGACGATTATGCCGGTTGTGTCGGCGCAAGTAAAAAGCGATTTGCCGCCATGCGAGCACGACCGAAAGTAGAGTTGTGTATCGGTCGATGCGACGTTGATTAGGTGGCATGCCCACGCTTGCGTGAGCATGTGCAAAGTCCGGCAAAAAACATCATGCCCACGCTTGCGTGGGCATGGCACCCTGGCTCCATCATAGAAATAAACACAACATGGACCCGCAAACCGTTTCATATACTTCCACGGTGACTGAAGAGCAGTCGGCGCCGTCGATCGGAGTGGTGGACAACTGGCGCGCCGATTCGCTTGTCCATAGCGTGGTGTTGTGGCTTGTGCTGATGGCTGTGCAGAGGGCGGTGGGCTTTTTGCGGGCGATTTTATTCTGCCGCTGGCTGGACGCCGAGCAGTTGGGACTTTGGGACATGACCTTCGGGTTTCTGATGTTTGCCGGACCGCTGGCCATGCTGGCCTTGCCCGGCACTTTCGGCCGTTATGCGGAGTATTACCGTTTGCGCGGGCAACTTCGCCCGTTCCTGGCGCGGACCGCCGCGGCGTGTATTTTGCTGACTTTGGCGGCCGTGACGCTGATTGTGCTTTATCGCGGCGAATTCTCCAGGCTCATCTTCGGATCCTCGCGGCAAACGGAGCTTGTTATATTGACGGCCGGCGTGCTGATGGCGGTGGCGGCCTATAACTATTTCATCAGCCTGCTGACCGCGCTAAGAATAGTACGCCTGGCCGCGACAATGGAATTCCTCAACGGCGTGCTGTTTGCCGCGTTGGGGATCGGGTTGCTGTTGACCTGGCGGTGCGACTCGGCGAGCGTGGCAGTGGCTTACGGCGGATCGTGTTTGCTGAGCATCGCGGCGGTGTCGTGGCAGGTAAAAGCGGCGTGGAAGTCTTCGCCCGCCGATATCGAGCCCCTGCCGCGGCGGGTGATGTGGTCCAAGCTGATTCCATTCGCGGCATGGATGCTTTCGATCAGCATGCTGACGAATTTATTCGGCCTCGCCGATCGATACATGATTATTCACTTTGCTCCGGGCCGGGTCGAAGAAAGGCTGGCCCTGGTGGGACAGTATTACAGTTGCCGGGTGCTGCCGCTGCTTATGGTTTCCGTTGCATCGATGATGGCCACGGTGCTTTTGCCTCACTTGTGCCACGATTGGGAATCCGGCCGGCGCGAGCTGGTCGCCCGACGGCTGAATCTTTTTCTGAAACTGCTGGCTTTTGGTCTGATGGCGGCGTCCGGGGCGGTGTTGTTTATCGCTCCCTGGCTGTTCGGGGTGGCCTTTCAGGGGAAATTCGCCGCGGGCATGGCCGTATTGCCCTGGACACTGGCCTATTGCGTATGTTTCGGCGTGGCGGTGGTCGCCCAGCAATACCTGTGGTGCGCCGAACGAGCAAGCCTGGTGGGGCTGGCTTTAGGGGCCGGATTGGCGGTGAATATAGCCCTGAATCTGGCGCTTTTGCCCAGGTTGGGATTGCTTGGCGCGGTGCTGGCGGCGTCGGCGGCGAACCTGGTCGCCCTGGTTTTGATCTTTGTTTTCGCACGGCTGGCCGGATTTCAAGTCCACCGGGGATTATGGATTATTCTGGGCTTAGTCCCGGCAATATGTCTGGGTCCTTGGGTAACCCTCGGCGTGCTTTTGGCCATCGTCCTGGAATCGATTCGCTCCGATAAATTATTGACCCGCGAAGAAAAACATCAGCTTTCCGAAAGCATCAAACATTATTGGAGTAATTTTATTAAGGGCCTCTCTAGTCTCCCATCTCCCTTTGGGAGAGGGGCAGGGGGTGAGGGCCGTTGCAAACCCTAGAATTGCACGTCAAATGGGCAATGCGGAAATAAGCGGATCATTTGAAACGTTCCCCGACAATAAAGACCTCGTTATAAACCAGGCGATGGGGGATATTGTCGTCCCGGCAACAATTCCCCAGCCGAACAATCCGCGGATTATTCACCTGCGTTCGCTGGAAGAGCTGCGCGCCGCCGCTTTGGACTGGGACGATTTGTGGCAGCGGAGCGAAGTGACTTTTCCCACCATG
>JBEKIK010000285.1:0-4076 GCA_050011795.1 Thermoguttaceae bacterium
CGCGCCGATTATAAACAACCCCACGAAGATTGGATTCGCGCGGTTGGATTCGAGATTCAGGTGCCGCGGGTGATCCGGCTGCTGAGGTTCGATCGCCTGCCAAAGCAACATTTGCATCTTAATCGGCGCAACGTACTGGCGCGGGATGAACATACGTGTCAATACTGCGGCAGGCACTATCCCACGCATCAATTGAGCTTGGATCACGTCATACCTCGCAGCCGCGGGGGCGAAACCACTTGGGAGAACGTGGTTTGTGCCTGTTTAAGCTGCAACATCCAGAAAGGCGGGCGAACCCCCCACGAAGCCAGGATGAAATTGGTTCGCCGCCCCACTCGCCCCAAGCACAATCCCTTGCTTGCAATGAAACTCAATAATCCGAAGTACGAAATCTGGCGCACCTGGTTGGATGGAGTGTATTGGGAAATAGGGGCTAGGGATTGAAGGAAGGATGAAGGCGGAAGGATGAAGGATGAAAACAAAAGGCTGTAGGCCGGAGGAATGAAAACTGATTACTGAAGACTGATAACTGATAACTTTTTTAGAAACCGCTTGCGGTTTCGCGCCGCCCACTACCCACCGCCCACTGTCCACTGCCCACTGTCCACTGCCCACTGCCCACTAAAAATGTTCTACGAAGCAAAGCCCGGCCGACTTGTGGTTTGTGAGCGGACTGGACGTTGGGCCGCGGCCTTGAGGGGCGAACTATCCGGGGCCGGGCTTCGCGTCTGGGAAACCCGGAGCCTGACCGATTGCGGTACATTGCTGGCGGAATCGCCGGCTTCGTTTGCGGTTTTAGAACTCAGCGAAAAGAAAATTGGAGAAATTTTGGATTTTATCAGGAATTGGCAGGCGGACTTCCCGCTGTTTTGCTTCGCCGTAGTGGCCGATCGCAATCTGGCTTATTATAAATGGTTCATGCATGAGGCCGGCGCGGCCGACTTTATTTGTTCCGTGCGTAAAATAGGAGCAGTAGCCCGGACTGCTTGCCGTCATCTAGCCCATGCGCCCCCTTTGCCGCAAAGTCTCACCGAGAGAATTTGGGCAAACCTACCGTGGGGCAGGGAAAATTGTTAAGCTATTGACTTGTTTTGCCATAAATGGCAAGGTTGATGGACAAATTGCGAACCTCGGATAATCCGGTGGGGTCTTGAAAATAACACCACCAGGCGGTGTTCGATACTATCCACCTGATAGGATTTGATACACATATCTTCTTTTACTATAGGCAAGGAAAAATCATGGCACGAATCATTGTTTTGGACGAACTTTCGCAAGACGGATTGAAATTGTTGGAATCGGCCGGCAATTTGGAAGTGGTGGTAAAAACCGGTTTAAAGGGCGAAGAGCTGCGCAAGACGTTGATGGATTTCGACGGCGCGATTTGCCGCAGCGGGGTGAAAATCACGGCCGAGGCCATGGAAGGAAACACCCGGCTGAGGGCCATCGCCCGGGCCGGAGTGGGCGTGGACAACATCGACGTAAAAGCGGCCACCCGGCACGGCATCGTGGTTATGAACACCCCAGGCGGAAACACCATCTCCACCGCCGAACAAACTCTGGCTTTGATGTTCGGCATGTCGCGGAACATCGCTCCGGCGTATCAATCTCTTATCGAAGGCCGCTGGGATCGGAAAAAATTCATGGGCACGCAATTGGCCGGCAAAACGCTGGGCATCATCGGCTTGGGCCGGATCGGGCAGGCCGTGGCCACACGCGCCCGGGCCTTGGAAATGCGAATCCTCGGTTACGATCCGTTCCTGCCCGCCGCTAGAGCAAAGGAACTGGGCGTCGAAACCGTGCAATCGGCAAGGGAAATGCTCCCACAGGTCGATTATCTGACGGTCCATACGCCGCTTAACAACGAAACCAAAAATCTCATCAGCACCAAGGAAATCGCCATGATGAAGAAAGGGGCAAGGCTGATCAACTGCGCCCGGGGCGGCATATTCGACGAAGCGGCACTGGCCGAGGGCCTCAAGAGCGGGCAGATCACGGGCGTCGCCTTGGATGTGTATCCCGAAGAACCTTGCACTAAAAGCCCGCTGTTCGGATTGCCCGGAGTCCTGTGCACGCCGCACCTGGGCGCAAGCACCGAAGAGGCGCAAACCAACGTGGCCGTGGAAGCCGCCGAATTGTTGATCGACTTTTTCGCCACCGGGGCCATCAAGCAGTCGGTCAACATGTCCACGCTGGATCCCAAGACGCTGACCGAGTTGAAGGGATATTTGAACGTGGCCTGGCGTTTGGGATTGCTCTTATCGCAAGTAGACCACAATCCGCCGAACACCTGCCGCTTAAGCTACAAAGGCGAAGTCGCCCGCAAGGATACCCGCCTGCTCACGGCGGCCTTTGCAGCCGGCCTGATGGAACATGCAATGGAGTCGAGCGTGAACATCGTAAACGCCGAAGTGCTGTTGCGGGAACGGGGTATTGAAGTCGTCGAGGAGCGGAACACCGATATCGGCGACTTCGGCTCGGTGATTACCGCCCAGGTGGAATCGGAGAAAAAGACCTCGATTGCCTCGGGCACGTTGTTCGGCAAAAACATGCCCAGACTGGTCAAAAAAGGCAACTGCCGCCTGGAAAGCTATCTGGACGGCGTTTTGCTGATTTTAATGCACCGGGACATGCCAGGGGTGATCGGCAAGGTGGGGACCATTTTTGGGGTCCATCGCATCAATATTGCCCAGATGTCGGTAGGCCGCTCTAGCGATAAACCCGGCGGCGAGGCTGTGGGGATTCTGAGTTTGGATTCCCCGCCCCCGGCCGAGGCGTTGGCGGAAGTCCTAGCGCTGCAAGAGGTTGCAAACGCTTGGATCGTAAAATTACCACCCGCCGATGAAGTCCCTGCATGGCTGGGAGGGTAACAAAAAGGCATTACGAAGAGCAAAAACGGCATTCCAAAAAGAGGTGGGCGATTATTTGCCCGCCTCTTTTTTTTCATTTTTTTTGCTCCTTTTCCCCACAGTTGCTTTTTTTAAGCTACGGTTTCAACAAAGAGGCAAAAAAGGGAAGAACCGGAAATTCCCGATCAAATTACATTGAAAACAACACCTGTACTGATGTAACCATCCAGATGCATACTCAATAGAAACAACACAATCCCACCTAGATCCGCAAAACCACACATCTCTTTTTGCCATTAGGCTTTACGAAAAGAATACCAATTGTCGATGGATGGACAAAGTTAATATCAGACCCTCGACATACAAAAATACTTTATACAACCCACCTTTAGAGTAATCAAAGTTGCTGGTACCGATCATGATCGACATGATGCCTTTGGACGATCGAGTCCTTAATGCTTTGGAGCGAAACCCATATCTTACACGCCGAAACTTAAGATTTGAGACCCAACAAGGTCGAGTAACCTTGCGCGGCGTGGTGAACACCTACTTCCAAAAACAAATGGCCCAAGAAACCCTCCGTCATATCGAGGGCGTGGCCGAAATTACCAATGAATTGGAAGTTGCCTGGGCTTAGAGGAAAACCCTCAAAATAGCGATTCTACGCTTGTCCGATTAGATGGACACTTTTGCGAATGATAAAGTCGGACAAGGGAAAATAAAAACAACACCCCACGCCCGAAAAAAGAACTCATCTTGGTTGGCTTGGCGGTGAATATCCCAATACCGCTTCTTGGCGGTCGTGATACGGCTGGAAGCGTTCGTCCAAACGGCAGGCATGAAGCACTCGCCGATTGTAGGCCGAAAGGCCGCACAGCCGCATCACTCCGTCGTGCTCGGAAATCTTTCGGTACAATTGCGAAAGTTGCTCAATCAGGAATCGGTTTAACACCGGAACCTGATCCAATTCAAGCACTATCCGATGGGTCAAATGTTGCTGCATCAAGCCCCAAATCAACTCCGCCAAGGGAGGATTCTCCTCGCTTGTATCCATGCTTTGGATTTTCACAATGAGCCAATCCGGGCCACGCTCGACATCCAATTCCCAACCAGGCGAAATTGCAAGCATCTTATTCCTCCTTCCTTACGCCGGATAACGACCATGAAAAAGATCCGCCGAAATATATCTGTTTTTAATGATACGAAGACCGACAACCCCGACAACCC
>JBEKIK010000286.1:0-8772 GCA_050011795.1 Thermoguttaceae bacterium
CGACTGTTATTGAGTAGTCTTTTCCGTCGCGATAATCTTAATCGGTCCCAGCAGACCCGAGGGGACTGGTTTTACCTGCTTCATGTCCTGCGGCTGGAAACGTTCGCCGTATCGGGCGTTCAAGGCCGAGTAGTCGGGCAGGGGATGATTTTTGAAGTCGGCCATATAATTTATCGCGAGGTTTGCGACCTCGATGCGGATATCGTTTTCGCCGTCGTGGAGCAATCCGCTGACATCGACGCAATATGGCGGGCACCAGACCGATCCGGCTCGCTTGCCGTTTACGTAAACCACGGCCGCCTCGCGCACGGGGGCGTCGAGCATGGCCTGCATTCGCGGGCCGGGCCTGGTCGGCGCACGTATTGCGTCGGCGGTGTCGGACTGCGGTCTGGGCGGTTCGTTGATATCGGCCGGCGCCTTGGACTGGCCGTCATCGGTCTTGGTCTTGACTTTTGCTTCGCCAAGGCTGAGTTGCACGGCAAGTCCCTGCTTGAGCATCGCGGAGGGAACCTTGACTTTCTTCTCATAAACGGCCACGCCGGAGAAGTAGCGAGTCGCGTCGTTTTCGGTCCAGGAAGTCAGCTTGTCAATCGTCACGGGCTTTGAGTCCTTGCCGAATGAAACGCTCCATCCGTCGCTAAGATCGATTGCTTTCGCCTTGGAGGCGTTCTGTGCCGCCGGTTGAGCGGCGGGCAAGGTGCGCTTGGTGAATACGATTATTGGAGAAGCGTAGGGTTCGAGATTAAGGTTGATCGAGGCGAGGTTATTGTCACGACTGACGACATCAACCGCCTCAACCTGGCCGGTCATGGGATCCCATTTCTCAGGCTGCATTGCTTGGACGCGGAAGGCGGCCTTCACTTTTTTGGGCGTGTTGCCCGTGTTGGCCAGGAAGTAGATATCGGCCGATTCGGTTTTGCGATGCACGAAGCCGATTTCCGGCGCGGCCGGCTCGAACTTGACGTCGGGCGTCAGGTGCTTGGCCAACGCCTTACCCAACTCTCTATCCGATTCCAGGAATATTCCCGGCGAGTTTTCGTCTTCGAACAGTCGCTGGGCGATTTCCTTAACGGTTTTTTGGTCCTCGTCGGTGGCTTTGAAACCCGGCGCGATGGAAGGGATGCTGCGCGTGGCGATCAATATTCCGCCGCCCTTTACGAATTCATCGAGTTTGCGCATCGTCGAAGTCGGGATGCGTTCCACGCCGGACAGCACCACGACCTTGTACTTCAGGTCGCCGAAGCTGAGGGCGCCGCCGTCAACCTTGCCGCGCATATCGAGCAAACCGTCGTCGAAGAAATCGAGATTGTAGCCGGATTCGAGAATCTGGCGGACAACTTCGCGGCCCAACCGCCTGGAAACGGCGCCGTTCATGGCCACCCGGCCGGGCACGAAGCTCGCCCAGGCGTCGGAGTCGGCCAGATAGAGCGCCACGTCATTAGCCGGTCGGCCCTCACGCATCATAAAGCTGACTCGCTCGAGATACTTTGCCACCTCGGGCATGACGATCCACCAGGGATTTTTTTCGCTAAACACCATGGAGGCATAGAATCGCCAGCCGGGATACTTGGCCTCCGGCGGCGAATATGGCCAGCCGTGACCGATCAACTGATTGACCCCCTGCAAAAAATGCAGATCCGCTTCGGCCTTCACGTCCAGCGGACTCGCCCGAAACACGGGCGAATGAAGCCATGTCCAGGTCTCGGAACTGGAAATCGGGCGTCCCAGCAAATGATTGGCCGAAGAGGCCCAGCGCGTCTCGCGAAAACCCTTCCAGTTGTAGCCTTCGCCTTCGCCCAGGTCGGCATATGCGTAACTGTAAAGTGCGGCGGGCGGCGTGCCGTAAGCCTGCAAACGAAATTTCGTCCCATTGGCCTTCGCCCATTTTTCAATGCCCGCGATGAAATAATCATTGCACATTTCGGTCAGTGTTTTTCCCCAATCGTGGCGAATATCGCGGGCCTTCGCGCTGGTATTGTAGATCAAGGCCGCGAGATGCGGTCTAAGATCATAGCCCCGGCGTTTTTTAAATTCCTCGAAAATATTAGCCGTCCAATCCTCGCCGGCCGATTCCAAGCTGTCGCAAAAAACCGAATACGGCGAGTTGGAACCGCAAGACTTAACTTCGGGTTCGGCTATCTGCTTGATGAATTTATCGATGACGGCCGGATTGTAATGGTCGATTACATAACCCTCGGCGCCGTAGGCGGCGCGTTTCACTTTCATCATGGTTTGGCTGGCAATGATGTACGTGACCCGCTTCATATCGCCGGAACCCTTGGGAATATCGACCCCGTTGTCGTGAATTTCGAGTTCTTTATAAACGACAATGCGATTGTCCTGCCCTCTGGGCGGGCCGTTGCCGCCGTCCGGCTCTCTAAATGGATTGTCGTCTCCGGGCGAGTTGTCGCGGGATTCCTGATCTCCGGGGGCGTTGCCGCGAGGCGTTTCAGGCTCGTCGTCCGGCGGTTCGCCGGGTTTGGTTTGTTTGAGCGGGCCGATAAAGGCGGCGAGCCCAGCGTCAAGTCCATACGCAAGCCGAGTTCTTTGGCTTTCCCGGCCGTGAAATTCAGGGCGTCGAGAAATTCCGGCGACATGAATTTAAAATTCTTTATTCCCGCCTTCTCGTCGTCGAGCGCGAGCGGATAAGTCGGCTGCACTTCGAATCCGCCGATGCCGCCGGATTTCATCATCTCCATCTCGCGCTGGAGTTCGGCCTTGGTTACGGCCGGCCCGAACCACCACCAACGCATCATGATCCGCGCGTCGTCGGGCGGCCGGTCGAAATTACGTTGAAGATCATCGATGTCCGCAGCCGACAGCCCTGAGACGCGGAGCAAAAGACCAAAAACGATCGCGATAAACAATCTATGGCAAGTCATCATCATTTACTCCATCACATTTTATGGATCGAAGGCCCTAAAATTCCCTCAGCCGCTGCGGGGCTGCAAACCGCTATTGAATCTCAGTTAATGGATGTCGCAATAAATGTTTAGCCCGGGCACTTGTGCCCGGAGTATTTCCATTTTCCATACCGTTCAAATTGACGGAAAAACTCCCGGAGCAAGCCCCGGAGCTAAACGGGGAATACGACATTATTTACATGACGCTCAACAAACAGATACATTTATTTTAATTTCAGCCCTGATATTTTCAACACAAAGGCGTAATCGCAGGGTTTTTCGGCGGGCAACTTGATTTTCAGTCCTTCATTCATTATCTTGCGTGAATTGCAGTTCGCCCGAGTGACCCAACAGGGCGACGCTTTCAATCTTGCCGGCAGGCGCTTTGTCCGCAGCCAAGGAAGTAATGACGGCCTGCTGACCGGGCCATCCGATAGCAACGGCATAAAGCGTGTCGCTTTTTGTAGTGAAACGATACTGCTGGGGACGCGGCCCGGCAGGCTCGGTCGGCGGCGGAGCATTGCGATCGCGCGGCGGAGGAATGCCTTCGCCGAACTTCGTCCAGGGACGCGTGCCGTAAATCGCCTCGCCGTTGACGTCAAGCCATGCGCCGATGCCCAGCAGAAGTTTTTGCTGGTCGTCGGGGATCGTGCCGTCGGCCTTTGGAGAAATATTCAAAAGCAGCGCGCCGTTCTTGCTCGTACAATCAATCAATAGGCGCACAATGCCGGAAGCCGAGGCGATGGGCGAACCATCGGTGTAGCCGAAACGATACAACACGGGCTCGTCGACCTGCCAAACGTAGTCGGTCAATTCCTTGGGCGCGCGGCTTTGGCGTTCGTAATCCTTGATGCTCCCGGAAAGATATGCGTCGTCCTTGGTCGAGAGCGAAACTGCCTTTCCCCACTCGGCCGCGCGGTTGTAATAGTATGCGGCAACCTTCATTTTAAGCGGATCGAATACCCGGGCGTTTACGCCATTGTCGAACCAAAGCAAATCCGGCTGATACTTGTCGATAAGTTCGATATTCTCCGCGACCCACTTTTCCAGAAACTTTTGGCAGGCCTCGGGACTGCGGTCGGCCACGCTGTAAAAGTCGGCGGCGGCCGGATCGTTAAGATCGGTGGCCAGCCCCTGGGCGGGTTGAATAAACGTGAAATGCTCGATGCCGTGGTTGGAAACGCCGAATTTTATGCCCTGCTTGCGTACGGCCTGGGCCAGATCGCTGATAAGGTCGCGCTTGGGTCCCATCTTCTTGGCGTTCCATTTGTTTACAGCGCTGTCCCACAACGCGAAACCGTCGTGGTGCTCGGCCGTGGGCACGATAAACTTTGCGCCCGCCTTTTTGAACAACTCAGCCCAAGCATCGGGATCGAACTTTTCGCAAGTGAACATGGGAATGAAATCTTTGTAACCGAACTTGTCCTGCGTGCCGAATTTCTCGGCATGCCACCTGATGATTTCCCGGTTGCCGTACATGTGCTTGGCGTACCACTCGCTCTGCTTGGCCGGCACTGCATAAATGCCCCAGTGCATGAATATGCCGAATTTGGCGTCGATCCACCAATCGGGCGTCTTATAGTTGGCCTTCAGCGATTCCCAAGTAGGCTCGAACGGGCCTTTGGGAATAGATGCACCGGCCTCCGCCGCCGCGGCGGTCATTTCCGGCGTGGCCGAGGGCCCGGTCTGGGCGCCGGCGGGCATGACTGATACGGCGAGTATCATTAGCGCGAAAATGACGGCAAATCCAAGGCTGTAATCACGCATGGTTTTCGGACGCATCGAATGTTCCTTCAATTTTCAGTTTCCCTCGGGTTTTACCGTTGTGCTCTGTGGACTGGCCGGCACATTGAATGTTTCCACCGGATCGGGACGGCTCGGGTCAAATGCCGGAACGTCGTCGACCAGGAATTTGGCAATTCCCAGCTTGTTCGGCGTGTTTTCTATCTTGCCGTCGGCGTCGAATTTCAAGCGGTGCATGGGAGTTATGAGCACCGGAATGGCCTCGTGCTTGCGGGCTTCGGCTATGAAACGCTTCAGAGTCTCTTTGTATGTGGTAAACGCCCCGGCGTTGGGACTTTTGTCCTTCTGGTCGTTGTGCCCCATTTGGATGAACAGATAATCGCCGGATTTGATCGTGCTTAGGATTTTATCCAGCCGTTTTTCGCCGATGAAACTTTTCAACGACTCCCCTGATTCGGCGTGATTTGCAACCGCCACGCCCGGCTTGAAAAATCGAGGGAGCATTTGCCCCCAACTATTCCATGGCTCCTGGGGTTGGTCGGTGACCGTGGAATCGCCCGCCAGATAAATTGTTATTGCATCATCCGCCTTGGAAATTTCCAACGCGCAAACGCAGGGGCGCGGGCCGTTGAACTCCAATGTGAGTTTATCGTCCCAATGCAGAACCAACGGCGGCCCTTTTTCGCGGGGTTTTAATCTGACATCTCCATCGGCGGCGATTTTCGGCGTGCGGACGTTTACCGTGAACGTGCGGGTTGCAAATTTACCGGGCTCCGTGACTACCTTTTCCAGCATTAAGCGGCGCGATTCGGTTTTGATCGTGGTATTCGTGGCTTCGGTTTGATCTCCCAGCGTGACTGTAACATTGTAATTGCCCTCCGGCAGAGCGACCGAAAAGTAAAAAGGTTTGTCGCCGGTGCAAAAATCGCCGCGAAGGGCATCGTCCCCGCCGCGGTCCGCCGCCGATACGGTCGATCCAAGATCTAATCCGTAGCCCAGATCGTTGTTGTATACCGTGGTCGGAAGGACCTGAATGTACCCCGGCTCCACGCGGCCCGGGCCGAAATCGAATTTATACGTAGTCTTTCCCTGGGCTGCGAACGCCGGCTGCTCATTAATAATAATGAACGGCAACGCGACGCCGCCGATTATGGCGCACAGAAAAATGCAAGATCTATTGACCGTTTTCATTGCGAGTCATTTGGTTTAATTATCCGAAGTCAGGGATCCTGCCGCTCGGGCGCATCTGCCAAGTATTGCAACAGCGGGCAGTCTTTCAGTTCTTTGAGTCCTTCGATGACGCACGCGGCATTGAGTTTGGCCCCGGCCGCGGTAGTATGGGTATGGTCCTTTTCGGTGAAGTATTCCGCCGCGACCTTGGCGGGGCCTTCCGCGTCGTAGTGCTTTGCGACGATTTCGTTAAGGTCGATGAAAAACGCTCCGCCGTCTTTTGCCGCCTCGGCCGCCCATTTGCCGTAATCCTTCGAGGCTCGGTTGACCTTGCCGTCGGTCCACATGTTCCTGGGAATAAGCGAGAGGACGACGGGCACGGCCCCCTTGGCCTTGGCGTCGGCAACGTACTTGCGCATGTACCAGCCGTAGGTGTGAATCACTTCATTTTTACCGGTAGCCTCGATCACGACTTCCTGGGTTTCCTCGCCGTTGCCTTTCAGCGATGCCCGGGCGCGGCCGGTGTTTAAAGGACCGCCGTCGTTGTGCCCGAACTGCATCATGACGAAATCGCCGGGCTTCATTGCGGCCAGGACTTTATCCCACAGGCCTTCAGTCTGAAAGGTCCGGCTGCTGCGCCCGCCCGCTGCTCGGTTCTGGACGTTGATTTTGGTTTTGTCGAAGAATGAGGCAATTGGATGGCCCCAACCCCATGAACCGCCGTCGCCTTCTCCGCTGCCGTTTCTGACCGTTGAATCGCCGATGAGAAACAGGGTCGGCAGGCGCGGATCGGATGCGCCTTGTGATGCCTCCGGCGCACTTTTTGCCGAGGCCGACGGCGTTTTTGCGCCCGGGGCCACGGTTTCAATGGTAATTGAGGATTCGGCCAATCCGGCGGCTGAAGCGGTCAAGGCGATCCGGCCCGACGCTGCGCCGGCCTTCAGAATGGCAACACATTGACCGTGGAATGCGCGACGCTGGGCGGCCTGGAAAGGTTCGTGGCTGGAACGATCTGAGTTGTCAACGGCGGCGATGACGCCGGGGCCGGTGATTTTAAAACTTATTAAATTGTCGGCCCACGGATTAAGTACGCCGTTTTCATCGGCAACCGCGGTAGTGACATAGCAAACATCGTCCCAATCGGTCGAAAGTTTATCGCGGTCCGCGGTAAGCACGATTTTGGCCGGTTTGCCGGACGTTTGCAGTTCGTCAACAGCCGCGACCTGATCCTTGTTTTTGCTCAGCGCTTTGATGACGCCGGGTTCAAACTCGACCTTCCAGACGCGCGGCGCGTCGTCGGCATTGTGCGGTTTGGATCCCAGGGGTTTATCGTTGAGCACAAGTTCCACGTCCTCGCAATTGCTGTAAACTTCGACGTTCTCCTCGTGCGGGCCGGCGTCTTGCGGGGTCCAATCGGAGAATTGCGTCTGGCGACGGTTCAGCGGTTCGAACCCGGGATCCGCCGCCGTGCCACGCTCGGCGGCTACCCGGCGGGCAATACGGACCATCGGTTTCTCGCTCCACCAACTTTGCCGTTGGTAAGCCATTGGCTTGGGCTTGCCGGTCAGGTCCAAAAGGCCGGAACCCGCCACCACTATCGGCCAGGCGCGCGATTCGCCCAGATAATCGATCCCGGTCCAAAGAAACTGGCCGGCCTCGGGCGGGTTGTCGCGCAAGGTCAGCCAAATCTTGCGGTCATGGCCCTGTTCGGTGCCGATGATCTTGCGCGTGGGTTTTGCCTGATACGCGGCAAGCAGTTCGGCGTCGCGGTAGTTCGTGCCGATTACATCGAGCATGTCGGCCAGGCCGTTGTCGTAATCGTGGCTCACGTTCGGTCGAAACAAGGCCTGCGTTACCGGGCGCGTGGAATCGTTTTCGTGACAGACTTCGACCAGGCCTTTGAGTATGCCCTTGGCCAGATCCGCCTTTGGCGTGTCGTGAATCTCGTTGCCCACGCTATATAGAATAACACTGGGGTGGTTACGGTCGCGGCGAACGGTGTCGCGGGCGTCGGTTTTCGACCAGTCGTTAAAGAAAAGATGATAGTCGTAGCGTTTCTTTTCCACAGTCCAGCAATCGAAAAATTCGTCCATTACCAGCAGTCCCATGCGGTCGCACAGATCGAGGAATTCCGGGGCCGGTGGATTGTGCGCGGTGCGAATGCCATTTACTCCGATCTGCTTGAGCGATTCCAGCCTGCGTTGCCAGACGCCCAGCGGAACCGCCGCGCCCACCGCGCCGCCGTCGTGGTGCAGGCAAACGCCCTTGATCTTGAGATTCTTTCCGTTTAGCCAAAAGCCGGTGGCGGGCTCGAACTTAAAATCACGAATGCCAAACGATGCGACCTCGTCGTCAAGCGCGGCGCCGCCCGAGCGGACTTCTACAATGGCGCGGTAAAGTGCGGGCTGGTCCAGGTCCCAAAGTTTCGGATTTTTGACGCTTATGTCCTGCTGAAAATCCGCGGATTTGCCGGCCGGGATGGTTTGGGGTGCGGTCTCGGCGGTTTGCACGGTTTGATCGTCTGGGGCAACGATGCTGAATTGCACCGAGACCTCGCGAGGGTCGTCGGATTGGTTGACCACCGTGGTTTGCACGCGGACTGTCGCCTGGTCCGATTCGATCTTGGGCGTGGTGACGAACGTGCTCCACTGGTCGATGTGCGTGGGATCGGTCGCCACCAGACGAACGTGCCGATATATGCCCGCGCCGCTGTACCAGCGCGAAGCAGGCTGGGCGGAATTATCGGCCCGGACGGCAAGCACGTTGGGCTTGTTCTCGCCGAAGTTGAGCCCTCCGGTCAGTTCGTAACGGAAACTGACGTAACCATAGGGGCGTTTGCCCAGATGCCGGCCGTTGATCCAGACGTCGCTGTTGGCCATCACCCCGTCGAACTCGATGAACACGCGGCGCTTAGCGTATTCGGCCGGGAGGGTAAAATGCTTGCGATACCAGCCCA
>JBEKIK010000287.1:0-5434 GCA_050011795.1 Thermoguttaceae bacterium
TGCATCCATTTCCGCTCCGATGCGTGCGGCCTGTGTGCAAAGGTCTGCCAGGCCGGGGCAATCGACTACGATCAGCCGGAGGAAACGATGGAACTCGAAGTTGGCGGCGTGGTGCTGACTCCCGGTTTTGAGGCCTTCGACGCCACGCGGCGCGGAGAGTTCGGCTTCGGCTTTGCCCCCAACGTGCTCACCAACGTGCAGTTCGAGCGATTGCTTTCGGCCGCCGGTCCGACCGGCGGCCGCGTTCATCGCCCCTCCGACGGCAAAGCGCCCAAGCGAATGGCCTTTATCCAGTGCATCGGTTCGCGCGACACGGGCTGCGACAACGACTATTGCTCATCGGTCTGCTGCATGGCCGCCACCAAGGAAGCCATTTTGGCCAAGGAACATGAGCCGGGGCTTGACGTGACCATCTTTTTCCTCGATCTCCGCGCGTTCGGCAAGGATTTCGACCGCTATTGCGAACGGGCCCAGAAACAGTTGGGCGTCCGCTATATTCGTTCGTTCATCTCGCGGACTTACGAAATGCCAGGCACCAAAAATCTTCGCCTGGTGTATGCCGGAGCGGAAATGAAACAGGTCGAGGAAGAGTTCGACATGATCGTACTCTCCCTGGGCCTGGAGCCGAGCGCCACGCTGCAGGAGCAGGCCCAACGCATGGGCGTGGTGCTGAACCGCTGGGGATTCGCCCAGACCGAGGAACTCCGTCCGCTGGACACGTCGCGGCCCGGCGTGTTCGTAGGCGGGGCGTTCCAGGAACCAAAGGACATTCCCGACACCGTCATGCAAGCCAGCGCGGCGGCCGCCCGGGCAATGCAACTTTTAGCCCCGGCCCGGGGAAGCCGAGTGCGGGTGAAAACTTATCCGCCCGAACGCGACATCAGCGACGAGCCGCCGCGGGTGGGCGTTTTCGTTTGCCACTGCGGCAGCAACATCGCCTCGGTCGTCGACGTCGAGCGCGTGGTCAAGGAAACCCAACGCCTGCCTTACGTGATCCACGCCGAGCGAAACGTGTACACCTGCGCAGACGACAGCCAGGATCGCATCAAGGCCATGATCGCCCAACACCGGCTCAACCGCGTGGTAGTCGCTTCCTGCACGCCGCGGACCCACGAACCGATCTTCCGCGACACGCTTCGCGACGCCGGTTTGAATCCGTTCCTGCTGGAAATGGCCAACATCCGCGACCAGTGCTCCTGGGTCCATTCGGGAGATCCGGACAAGGCCACCGAAAAAGCAATAGACCTGGTGCGCATGGCCGTGGGGCGAACCGCGCGATTGATGCCGCTTCAACAGGAAATGGTGCCGGTCAATAACGCCGCGCTGGTCATAGGCGGCGGCGTGGCGGGCATGACCGCCACGCTCTCTCTGGCTGATCAAGGCTTTCCAGTCCATCTTGTGGAAAAGGAAGCCGAACTGGGCGGCACCGCCCGGCAACTCCATCACACCCTCGACGGCCGCAATATCCAGGCGTTTCTGGCCGATACGATCAGTCGAATCATGAACCATCCCCGCATCACCGTTTACTTGCGTTCGCGCGCCGGGAAGGTCGAAGGGCACGTCGGCAACTTCCGCTCGACCGTGACCGGCGATTCAGCCTCGGTCGAAATCCAACACGGCGCGATCATCGTAGCGACCGGGGCGACCGAACAAAAACCGAAATCTTTCGGCTACGGCCAAAATCCGCGGGTAATTACGCAACTGGAGCTGACCGACCGCCTGGGACGCGGCGAAATATCGCTGAGGGAAAACGCCACCGTGGCAATGATCCAATGCGTGGAACAGCGCAACGCCGAACGGCCGTATTGCAGCCGCGTGTGTTGCACATCGGCGGTTAAGAATTCCTTGGATCTAAAAAAACTTTACCCGCAAGCCCGGATCGTGGTGCTCTACCGCGATATGCGGACCTACGGATTCCGCGAGGCGGCATATCGTGAAGCCAGGGAAAAGGGAATTTTATTCGTGCGTTACGAGCCCGAGCAGCCGCCGGAACTGGCGCTGAACGGCCATCTGCAATTGCGAGTCCGCGAGCCGTCACTGGGCCGCGATTTGAATTTGGAACCGGATCTGGTTGTATTGGCAGCCCCGATGATACCCAGAGCGGATCGCACAGAGCTTTCCGAATTGCTCCGCGTGCCCTTGAACGCCGACGGATTTTTCCTAGAGGCCCACATGAAGCTCCGCCCGGTGGATTTCGCCAGCGAAGGGCTTTTCCTTTGCGGCGCCGCCCATGCGCCGAAGTTTCTTACCGAGACCATAGCCCAGGCCAGCGCGGCGGCGGGCCGGGCGGCGTCGATTCTTTCCAAGAAGAAAATGCTCGTGGGCGGACAGACGGCCTGGGTCGATCCAGACAAGTGCATCTCTTGCATGACCTGCGTGCACGTTTGCCCGTACATGGCACCGCAAATCAACGAATTCAACAAGGCCGAGGTGCAGAGCGCCGCGTGCATGGGCTGCGGAAGCTGTACGGCCGAATGTCCGGCCAAGGCCATCATGCTGCGGCATTTTTACGATAATCAGATACTGGCCGCCATCGACGGCGCGTTGGGCGGCGGCGAGGAAGAAAAAATACCTGTACTGGCATATCCGGGCCAAGCGGGCGTTGCCCAGCCCCGTTGGCATTTGACTTGATGAGGTGAACGATGGATACCGAACCGGTTATTTTGGCGTTTTGCTGCCATTACTGCGCGTATGCGGCGGCCGATCTGGCCGGCTCGATGCGGCTTCAGTATCCCAGCAACGTGCGGGTGCTGCGTTTGCCGTGCACCGGCAAGATCGAAGTGAATTACATCCTCACGGCCTTCGAACACGGCATCGACGGGGTGATCGTCGCCGGGTGCCTGGAAGGCGGTTGCCACTTCCTGGAAGGGAATCTCCGCGCCCGGAAACGGGTGGAACGGGCAAAGAAATTGCTGGAAGAAATCGGGCTTGAGCCGGAGCGCCTGGATATGTTCAACCTCTCATCGGCCGAAGGGCCGCGTTTCGCCGAAATCGTCACGGAAATGAGCCGTCGGGTAAAGCAACTGGGCCCAAGCCCGCTTAGGTCCGATCACAAAAGCGTTCAACAGGGAATTGAAAAAGCAACCCATCAGGCCCAAAAAGCCTCGGAAGGAGTGAAAAATGATTGTTGCCGATCGCAAGCATGTGCCTGAAATCCGCGATATGATAAAAAACCACCGGCGGGTGCTGTTGGTGGGATGCGGCACCTGCGTTACCGTTTGCCTGGCCGGCGGCGAGCGCGAAACGGGCATCCTCGGCTCGGCGCTACGGATGTCGCTGAAGCTCCACGGCAACCGGAGCACCACCGTCGATGAATGTATCATCGAGCGCCAATGCGAGGACGCCTTTATCGACGCCTTGGCGCCGCGAGTGGCCGAATACGACGCCATCTGCTCGCTGGGCTGCGGCGCGGGCGTTCAGGCCCTGGCCGAACGCTTTCCCAAGACGCCGGTTTATCCGGGTTTGAATACCCAGTTTATGGGCATTCTCGAATCGCAGGGCGTGTGGGCCGAAAAGTGCGCGGGCTGCGGCAACTGCCGCCTGGGCGAATTCGCCGGTATCTGTCCCATCACCCGCTGCGCAAAGCGGCAACTCAACGGCCCATGCGGCGGATCGCGCGACGGCCGCTGCGAGGTAAACGAAAACCTGGACTGCGCATGGCAGTTGATCTACGATCGGGCAAAAGCCCTGGGAATCCTGGACTCGCTCGAATCCACGGCCGCACCGCAAGATTGGTCGACTGGTCTGGATGGCGGACCGCGCAAGGTGGTCCGCGAGGACCAGTGCATCGCCGGACTGGGGCCAAAGGTGTGAACCTTAATTTCGCCTGCGCCGACAAGATCCTTTCCGTGGAACTACCGGCGGACAGACAGACCAAGCTCTTCTACATAGTGCATGTCGACCTGGCACCGGGCAAATAGCCGCAATCGTGCGGATTTGGGAACTTTTTCACGCCTGCCAACCTCAAAATGACGGGATAATTGCGTAAAACTCCTACCGGAACTATTCTAAGGTGGGGATTTTTAGAATTATTCCGATACATTTTGGTCCGAATAAATGCGCCGGACGTGGCCGACGTGGTTCAGGAAACATTTATGGCGGCCGCCCGGTCCGCGCGCCAATACGACGCCGCCCGCGGGCCGTTATGGCTGTGGCTTTACGGCATTGCCCGAAATCACGTGGCATTGCACTATCGCAAGCAGGGCCGGCTGGGGCGTTCGGCCTCGCCGGATGAACGGCTCGTCGAAGGCAACCGGCGGATTGTCAGTTGGTTGGAAGGGCGCGAGCAAGCCCCCGGCGACGCGCTCGAATCGGCCGAACTTTCCGCCATGGTCCGCGCAGTGCTGACCGAATTACCCATCGAGTACGAAACAGTATTGACGGCCAAATATCTCGACGGCGCCAGTGTGGAGCAAATCGCCGGGACCGAGCAGTGCTCGGTTACGGCAGTGCGATCGAGGTTGGCCCGCGCCCGGCAGGCATTCAGGCAGGTATTTTTGAGAACATGCGACGATTCCGATACCGGCCAAAGCGGAGGTTTTTATGAATCCTGAAAACGATAATTGGGACGAAGCGCGATGGTCGGCCCTGTTCGCCGCGGCCGACAACAACGCCGCCGCGCCGGACGAGGAATTTCTAAAACGTTTGCGCGAACTGTCGGTCCGGGAATTTTCGGCCCATAATCCGCAAAATAGTTTACCTTCCGGAAGGAGACATCGAATGTTCATCTTTACTCCGCGCGGCATAGCGGTCTCGGCCGCAACCGCGGTTGCGGCGGCAATCATATTCTTCACCGTCCTTTCGCCCAGCGCCACGGCCGTTTCGGCGGATAAGGTGCTATCGAGCGTAAACAAGGCCGATAGCCTGCACCTGAGCATCACTCGCGACGGTAAAACCAGTGAAATCTGGACCCGAAAACCCGATAAATTGCGATGGAACAATCCGGACGGCACTTACAAAATCGCCCGCGGAAAGCAGCTTTGGCTGGTGGATGAAAAAGCCAATCGAGCCAGTTCGGCGGTCTGTCCGTTTTTTTCAGGCGGACAAGGGGCGTCCGGCTCTTTGGATATACTCTCACTTTTGGAATTGCCGCGCCCGCAACGGCCGGAAAGTTTGCAATTCGAACATGCCGCCCAGACTGTCCGGCTCGACGGCAAGGATTTTGAGGACTATCAACTCGATCTGCCGGCTGAACAGGGGAAAATCCACATCCGGGCCTTGGTCGATGCCGGCACGCAATGCCTTTGCACCCTGGAAGCAACGACCGAACTGGACGGCCGCCTTGTGCCGGTCGCCAAACTGACCGTCCTGGCGACCGACCAGCCCGCTGCGGAAGACATTTTCGTGGTCGGCAACGTTCTGACCGAGGACGGACGCATCGGGAAAATAAGCGACGTGCAAGGCATCGTGGGCCTTAAGCCGGTGATGGGCAAGC
>JBEKIK010000288.1:0-7537 GCA_050011795.1 Thermoguttaceae bacterium
GGCACGGTTTTTGAGATTTTCCGCGGATGTGGTCAAAAGGCGCAAAAGCGGCACTGCCAGGCGGGCTTTTTCCGGATCGCGGTAAAGCCGCAGCGTGGCGGCCAGGGCGGCCAGGGTGATTTTATCGACCCGTAGCGCCCGGGCCAAGGGATGCCGCTCGATCTTTTCCACAAGCGTTTTGCGGCCGGCGATTATCCCGCATTGGGGACCGCCCAGCAGTTTGTCGCCGCTAAAAAGCAAGACGTCCGCCCCTGCGCGGATGCTTTCCTTTGCCGTCGGTTCGCCGCGGAAACCGAAGCGGCTGAAATCCACCAGTGCGCCGGAACCGATGTCGTGAACCACCGGCAGCTTATGTTTTCGCCCCAGCTCGACCAACTCCGGCAGTTCCACGCTTTCGGCAAAGCCCACGACCACGAAATTGCTGGGATGGACCAGCAACAACGCGGCGGTTTGCTCGCAGATGGCCCCGGCGTAGTCGGAAAGATGGGTTTTATTGGTCGAGCCGACCTCGCGGAGCACTGCGCCGCTGGCGGCCATTACCTCCGGCAAACGAAAGCTGCCGCCGATCTCGATCAATTGCCCGCGTGATACGATCACCTCGCGCCCGGCGGCCAGGGCAGCCAGCGTGAGCATGGTTGCGCCGGCGTTGTTGTTGACGGCTATTGCCGCTTCCGCGCCGGTCAATTCCTTAAGCAGGTTTTCCACGGCCAGGCTTCGCCGCGAGCGCCGGCCGGTGGGCAGATCGATTTCCACGCTGGCATAATCCCGGGCCACGGCCGTCATCTCGGCCACTGCTTCGTCGGCCAGGGGCGAACGTCCCAGGCCGGTGTGCAACAGGATGCCGGTGGCGTTGATGACCGGTCTGAGCAAGGGGGTTTCGCTTTCCATGATCCGCCGGGCGATCCGCTCGGCCAGATCGGGGACGTTGGGCAGGGTCATTTCCGCGGCGGCGGTTTGCACTTCCGTGCGCATTTCGTCGAGCACTTTTCGCACCGCGCTTACCACGGCGTTGCGATTGATGCGATCGACCAGGGCCTTCAACGGCGGGGCGTCCAACAACTCGCTGACCGACGGAATGTTGCGCAAGGGATTGGGTGACATGGGTAAAGACCGTGATATGTTTTGCTCGGGGCATTTGCGCCGGAATTGTTTTATTACAACGGAACAAGTGACGCATTTAAACCTAATAAAGATTATGACATATAAAGAGTATCTTGTCTACCATGTATTATCCGCAGGATAAAACGGCCCACTTGGCGGCATTGCCAAGAATGAGATCTATGGAATTGACCTCTTTGTGAGATTCGCCTTAATGAATGGCCCCTTGGATTGCGAATCCGCAAGCGGTCGAAGAGAAAGAAGGTTTTTTACAAGCCCGCTTCTTTTGCCGTGGGGAAACTATCGGCCTGAACCTTGGCGCGCAGCTCGGCTTGTTTCGATCTTAAACCGATTTTGGCCGGCAAGTTGCCGGCGCCCGGAGAAAACAAACTGCAGCCGGCATGGGGCAGGCTCAAACATGCCGCCAATAAAGCCGACGTTAATACACGTCTTCCCCCATGCCTGCCAAACAGTTTGCCCTGCGCTCGAGTTGCAATCATGCGGTTAGTCTCGGCTGAGCGGCGTTACGGATCCAAACGTGGCTGTTGCAACCACTCGCTGGGATTACTCGGTTTTTTGGGTTCTTCCTTGTGGAAGATCGAGGCGAGCCACGAAGGTTTTGACTCCTCCTTCGGCGGCTTGATCCAAGGATTAGTAGGGGTGGTTGTGGTCTTTTGGGACGATGATTTCTTTAAAGTCAACGCATTGCCTATGCCGCTGAAAAACTTTTTGGTGCCGGTGGTCATCTTGTTCAGCACGGAGGGCTTAGGCTTGCTTTGCACGAACGGGGGTTTTTTCGTGTTGGTTTGACCATCGGGAGATAAGTTTGGTGTCGGCGATTCGTCGCCAATTGCCGGGCGAAGACCCAAGAGCAAGTTAAACGCCAATGCCAGCATGAAAATGCGCGCAATTCGAATGATCATAATGAACCTCTTCGATTTGCTTTTGACGAAAGACTAAAAATCGCAAAAAACATGGCTTTCGGCAATTAAACCGGAGAATTTATAGCGTCAGGATGAGAGCCAATGGGAAGATTTTACGGTAGATTTGCTTGGGGAGTGTCCCAAAAAAAGGCGGGCGTGTCCAGGTCGTTTTTTTCCCAAAAAAACATGCTAGATTTACGTATTCTGCCTAGTTTATACACGTATATTTGAATCTCCCGCACAATACTGTTTAATGGGGGTGAGGAGGCACGAATCGGCCCTGCCCATTGTCAGTTTTTATATTTCTAATTATTATGGGAAAAGTTTAAATATAAAAGCTTCTAACAAAATGGGGACTGGCTCCCGTTTTTTCTAGGAAAATGGCTGGAATGAAGACTTCGGTAGGGTGCCTGTCCCCATTTTGTTCAAACAGAGGCTGATCCATGTTGAAAAAACGTATTGGTTTTATCGGCGCGGGAAATATGGCCACGGCCCTTGGGCAGGGGTTCGTCCGGGCAGGATTGACGACCGGGGCAAATCTGCTGGCGGCCGATCCCAGCGAAACCACCCGGGCCAAATTCGCTCAGGCTACCGGCGGGCAAGTCACCGACGATAACATCGCGGTTGCCGGCAAATCGGATGTACTGTTTCTGGCGGTCAAACCGCAATACATGGCCGCGGTAGCCGGCGAACTGGCCGGTAAAATTCCCGCCCCCACGCTTGTTGTTTCAATTGCCGCCGGCGTGCGTCTGGCGCGCCTGGCCGGCTGGCTGGGCGAAGATGTGCGCCTGGTCCGGGTGATGCCCAACACTCCTTGTTTGATAGGCGAAGGGGCCTGCGGATATTGTCTGGGCCAACTGGCTACCCAGGACGACGGCGAACTGGTGGGCAAACTTTTAGAGGCCGTGGGCACGGCCTGGCAGGTCGAGGAAAAAATGCTCGACGCGGTCACCGGCCTGTCCGGCTCCGGCCCGGCGTTTGTCTTTGTGATCATCGAGGCTTTGAGCGACGCGGGTGTGCGCGTGGGCCTGCCCCGGCATATCGCCGCCTCGCTGGCCGCGGAAACTGTCCGTGGGGCCGTCGACATGGTGCTTTCAACCGGCGAGCATCCGGCGGTGCTCAAGGATCGCGTCGCCAGTCCGGGCGGAACCACGATTGCCGGCCTGCAAGTGCTGGAAGCAGGCGCGCTAAGGGCCACGCTGATTGCCGCCGTCGAAGCCGCCACTGAACGATCCATAGAATTAGGGACCAGGGATTAGCGGGCATTGGGCATGGACAAGAAGGGGTGGGCAATTTATTGCCCCACTACGAAAGTGTATAAGATAAAAATGATGAAAGAGTATAGGAATCGAACCACTTGCGGCTTCGCACTGACCGCTGCCCACGGAAAACTGTTAACTGTAAACGGTAAACTTTTTATCTGACCGGTGATAGATAAAAGATAATTGCTTATCATGTCCACTTTTGAAGACCATAATTACCGCTGGCGCGAGACGTATTTCGTACTCTTCGACGTTAAGAAGCGGCCGAAATTGCAGGCCGTGGCGAAAACCGTCCAGGCCCTGAACAACCGCTACGAACTAAGAAACCTCAGCGCCGACGATCATCAGCGGATCGAATCCATGACCATAATCTCACCCGAGGATTACGCCGCGCTGGACATCTGTTTCACCAGCGGCGAAGAGGTGCGGGAACAAGCGGCCGCGCTGGTCGCGGACCTGAAAAAATCCGCCGGCGATTCCTGCGCTGAAATTCCCGAAAATAAACTGCTCTCCTATACCGGCCGCTTCGACGTGCTGCACTTCGAACGCATCGCCGATATGTCCGAAGAGGAAGAAGACGAAATGCTCGATCCCAGCGCACTTTTGATCGTGCTGGAAACCCTGGCAAAACTCACAGGCGGCATAGCCGTCGATCCGCAGTCGGGAACGATACTGGATAATGCTGAATGATGAATGCAGAATGATGAATGATGAATGAAGAATATTCTGCTGGTACCGCTTGCGATTTCGCGATGTTGTGCAAAGCCCCTCGGCCCGCGGCGCGGCCACGATTTACAAGTATAAATCGCGAAATCTGATCAACAAGCAAAAGGTCGATATCACGCTCCGCGGCGGCGATTCGCTGAACGAGGCCGATTTCGCCAAGCGCCCGGTGAAATACATGTATTCCGATCCAGCCGAAGTGCATTTCCTCAACCAGGAAGACTACAACGATTACGCCCTGCCCAAGCCAGACCTGGAAGAGGAATTGAACTATCTCACCGAGAATCTCGAAGGCGTGATGGCCCTGATCTACAATGACCAGTGCGTGGGCATTCAACTGCCCTTGACCGTGGAATTAAAGGTCGTCGAATGCGACCCGGGCATAAAAGGCGCATCGGCCACCGCCCGCACAAAGCCCGCCAAACTGGAAACCGGCCTGGTCGTGCAAGTGCCGGAATATCTAGCCCAAGGCGAGACGGTAAAAGTGGATACGCGAAACGGGGCGTATATCTCCCGGGCGTAAGATATCACTCGTTCCCAGGCTCCGCCTGGGAACGAAATGATTGCAAATTGTCAATTGCAAAATGCAAATTGAACGATCAAGTTCTCCGGGTTCGTTGGAGATTGCACTGTAATATTGAGATCCGGCACTTATGACGGGCGTGGATTTGAGAGCCCTTGCAAATATTACTGCTGATTTGTCTCAATCATGCCCGCATCCAAGGGATACCGTAAACGTCTAAAAAAGCAATAATATCTTCTGGGACGATTGCCTCACCAATTACAACTTGTGTCATTTCACGGAAGTATTGAAGAATTTCTGCTACGATCTGAGATTCAGCAAAGTCATGTGTATTACCTTGACCATCAGTTGATGTATACATGACGCCATATTTGTTGTCATTTAGCACTTTAATTGCTGACTTAAGATAAGGCGTGATTGGTGCATGTTTTGACACCGCAATTCCCCTTACGGTCTGTTCCCCCCAAGCAAGAATTGGGCCTCCTGAATTCCCTGGATTTAGCGCAGCGTTCAGAACCAAACGTTTTTGAGAAATAGATAGCCCTTGGGGCTGGTGAGTATTGAATCCTGCAAGATACCCGACGGAAAGAATGGGTGCAGGCCCGTTGTAACCTAGCGGATGTCCCCATGTGCATACTTGTGTTCCAATATCCATTGGGGAAGTATCAATTTTGAGTGGAGAATATGGCACCGAATTTGGGAGTGTTAGGACGGCGATATCGGTAAGAGAGTCGTATAAAAGGCCGTTGGCTGGAATAGCCGACCCATCTGAAAACTGAACAATAACCGTTCCAACAGTTCCTCCTCTGATTACATGTTCATTCGTAATTATGTGTCGATCTGAAACAAGCCATCCCGTTCCTTTCCGACCAGAACTGGGAACTATAACCATTACGACGGACAATATTACAGATCCTGAAAGGGCAGAAGTAGCGTTAACTGTCCATTGTGTTGCAATAGGAAAATTGCCCACCTGCATCTCTCCTGTTTCTTCACTACCTAACTTATTATGTGACCTGTTTTCCACACTCTGAGTGTCTCCACCGGGTAATGGTAAGTAAACCGGTGGCGTGGGTTGATAATCGTATTCATCCGTTTGTTCTGCGCACTATTCCTTATTCACTTAGACGGCTTAAAAGGCCGCTTATTCTCGTCTTCTGTTGGTTTGAGTATTTCAGGAAGGGGGAGGTCAAGAATCTGAACTAAGAGCATCAGTATGCCGAGGATGATGGTCAGGATGGGCACCTCGCGATCGATGGGCAGTTTGCCGATTTGTCTGAGCAACGAGCAGACCGATGAGATCATCAAAAACGGGCCCACTACGACGGTGAGTTTGTTGACGCCTCCGAACAACAACGTTATTACTCCTACCGCCGCCAGAGCCACGGTCCAGATCCAGTCCACCCCCGGCATGATGTCCATGACGTTCAACAGCCAGGTGACGCCCAGGGCGATGACCAAAATCGGAGCGATAAGTTCTTTTGCCTTCATGTTGTTTTCCTTTCTATGTTCTTTAGGAAAAATTATCTTGTAAGCAGTTTAAGGCAAATTGAGCGTATCCGGCGGGTCATGGAATGTCAACTGGGAAGGTTTTTCCCTGGAATAATTCACCGGGCACAAGTGCCCAGGCTAAACTTTTCTTATCCCTCAACCCTTTCCACGCGGCTTATGGATTTGCCGCGGGCGAAACGGGTGGAAATTTGCTCGCCGGACTTGAGGTCTGAGGCGGCGCGGATTACGCGGCCGTCGGACAGGCGTTCGGTTATGCTGTAACCTCGTCCCAGCACGGCCAAGGGGCTGAGCGACTCCAGGCGAGAGGCGAATGTTTCGGTTTGTTGCCGGGCGAGTTGCAGCCGATGGCGGATCGAACGGTGTGCGCGTGCGGATAATTCGTCCACTTGCCGGGTAAGGTCGTAGATGAGTTGAAAGGGGCGGCGAAAGGCATGGTGCCGCTGGATGGCGTCCAGGCGCGATCGGGCGGTTAGGGCGCGAGACCGCAGGGCGGCGGTCATGCGTTTTTGAATCTGCCCGAGTTCGGCGAACAGTTCTTCCGCGGCCGGGGCCACAAGTTCGGCCGCTTCGCTGGGCGTAAGTGCGCGCAGGTCGGCGGCCAGATCGGAAAGGGTTACGTCGATTTCGTGTCCCACGGCCGAGATGACCGGAATCCGCGAGGAGGCAATCGCCCGGACTACGACTTCCTCGTTGAAGGCCCAAAGGTCTTCCAGGCTTCCGCCGCCGCGAGTAACAACCAGGCAATCGACGGGCCGGGCGAGTTGGTTCAGTATTTTGATTGCGGCGGCGATTTCCTCGGCGGCCCCTTCGCCTTGCACGCGCACAGGGGCGATGAGCACGTCCGCCCCGCGCCAGCGCCGGATGAGCACCTGGAGGAAATCGCGAATCGCCGCGCCGGTGGGGCTTGTGACCACGGCGATTTGCCGGACGAACGGGGGCAGGGGGCGTTTTCTCGCCCGGTCGAAAAGTCCTTCCCGGGCGAGTTTTTCCCGCAGTTGCCTGAGCGCCAATTCCAATGCACCCATGCCCTTGGGCTCGATCTGCTCGATAATTAATTGATAACTGCCTCGCGGGGCGTAGACTTCCAAGCGGCCTTGGCAGATCACTTCCAGTCCGTCGTGCAAATCGAAGCGTACGCGGGCGGCGGTGGGACGCCACATTGCCGCCTTGAGCTGGGCACGGTCGTCCTTGAGCGTCAGGTAGCAATGGCCCGACTGCGGCCGAGAGAGGTTGGAAATTTCGCCGGTTACCCAAACGCCGGGAAAGGCCGCTTCCAACAGGTCTTTAACCTGGGCGGTCAGTTCCCAGACCGACAGCGGGCGGGCGGGCGTATAATTGTCGAAATTAAATTCATTTTGCGACATAACGAATTAATCCAATTTTTTCACCACGGAGGCACGGAGGATACGGAGATCAAACGAGAAGTAAATGAAATGTATTGCGGCATTTTCATCACGATAATTTTCACTAAATACACGAATATCAATATCTTTATC